>DZAL01000236.1 GCA_022729575.1 Thiomargarita sp. | reverse complement strand
CATAGTCCGCCGCCGCTATCAGACGAAGACGCAAGGCGTTCTCACCACGGAGAGGTAATCCCCCGGTATAATGACCTGGGGTGACTGGCAACAACCCGATACGGTCGATAGTTTTACCTTCTTCTATCAACGCCACGAAGAGTTTTTCGGTAAACGGCTGTTGATAACTATCCACCGCCAGTTCAAACCACAAGTATTGCGACTCGCGGTCTAACTGGTGACTGACCAAGCGTCCCGTCAAGGGGGCTAACTGGTATTCCGCCACCGTGAAATTGACGGGCAGACCGAGACGTTGTTCATCGCTGGTTAATTGTGCGGTATAACGACCCGGCAACAAGAGGGCAAACGTCTCGATAGCCACGCCCTCTGGCAACGTCACCACGCGGTGACAGAACGGTTCATCATACCAAGTCACTTGCAAACGTAAGTCAGCAGGTGGCTTAGGCACTGCGATAAACAAGTGGACTGGGTCACGTTCGGCACGGTATAAATCACGGTTACTGACCAGACAACTGACCCGTTCCAACGGGCGAGGCAGGAGGTTCACCTTCACATCATCGCCAACCATCAAGACGGATTCATTGACTAACGGCAAAACTTCCTGGTGAATTTGGCTCGAACACAAACGCGCTAGACGCCCTTGTGGTTTTCTAGGTACCTGTCTAAAGACAAAGTAGTGCCCAAACTTAATGTCCTCGTTAGAGTTTTTGAGACGTTGGTCATCTATGACGGTAATTTGGTAAGGATAGTTCATGGTTATAATACCTCTGTTATGATGAAGTCGGAGGGATAACACCCCTCGAAGGGGTGTTATCCCTGTTACTCTTCCAACGGGGAAGTATATACCTATTCAGTGGTGGTGTCAAGTCGGTGTAAATTCGCTAATAATATACGCATTTGTAGGATACGTCCCATGCACCATTCTCAAACGCTGGTCAACTTCCCCAGAATTGGCGAAGCGGGCGTAGTTGAGAGTGGTGCGTGGGACGCACCCTACTCAGGCGTTTACAGCGAATGGATTTCCGCCACCGTTAACCCTGTGAGTTGGGCAATGGTGGCTATCTCTAGTTGTCCCAGTTGCAACAAGTTTTTCGCCAGCGATAACTGCATGTTTCTTTCGCCTTTAGCGACTCCTTGTGCTTCGCCCAGTGCCAGCGCCTCCTTATACTCCTTTCGTTTCAATTCCTCTAACGCATATTCATCCTTCATCCGGGCGCGGTCCGTCGGTGTCAGGTCATCTCGTTGAATCAGGTCAAAGACTTTTAACACCTGTGGTTGGTGATATTCCGATTCCTCCACTTGTTCATCTAAACTATCCTGAATGGCCCGTAACCATTCTTGATAGGCGGCCGGCAGGTCGGCACTCCAATGTTTGGGGGTTAAATACAGCACTCGGTGTTCAATTTCTCCCAAGGGCTTCTGGGTCACCAAATCAATCGGGTCAAAATTGACGGTGGCGACGGCTGACTCATGCGAATTGCCTGAAGTTAGCACCACAATCGTGAACACTCGTAAAGCTGGACTGTAATCTTTGGCACTACTGACCTGCTCCAAAATGGCGGCACAATGATAGTGCATGAAACGGTGATAATGGTCAGCGAAATTTTGGTGTTGAATATCGACGATCACCCGGTTTTTTTTATCCTCCGCGTACAAATCAAACCGCGAGTTGACATTGCCAATCGGTGGGTCAAAAGATTTCTCGGTTTCCACTTGGTCGATTTCTAGTTGAATCCCAGTGAAATCTTTGACAAATTGAGTGAAAATCTCGACATCACAAAAAGCTTTTTTAAAAATTACGCCGTAGCGCAAGGAAGCAACATATTTCATCGTGAGTGACCTCGTTGTTAAAGGTGTTAGTTTAGCAGAGGGTTGCCCCATTTGCAACTGAAAAGCCGATAAGTCTATGAACCCTAGTCAATTAGCGTGAAGGTACACCTGCACCCCGGTGAAAATAAATTTATCTAAATTTTTCAATCAGTTGACTACCTGCAATCAATTTTATTCTAGTTACCACTTGACTCTCTATATTATAATATGAGCCTCGATTAATAACACTCATTCTGATTCTTTAGAACGTTATCCACAGGTAAACAATTATGCCAACCCCAGAAATTACCCTCGCCCCTGCCGATGAGAAGGACATTTTCTTAGCCAGCCCTGACGTATTGGGAATAGTACGCGGCCAAATCACCGACACCATAGAAAGTTTAGCCGCGGCCATTGAGGTCTGTGTCACTACGGACGGCACCAGTCTCGCCTTTTTGGAGGCTATCGTAAATTATACGACTCAAGTCCAAGCTATTTATGAAGTCGCGGAACTGGCGAGTCTCGTTGGACTACCAGAAGTTTGTACGTTTATCAATGGCAACTTAATGGCGCTGGACACTCAAGAACCCACAGCCAAGCGTGTGGCACAGCCGTATTTTGAGAAATGGCCGGCGGCGGTTTTAGACTATTTGCAAACACCTTTGACGGGCAGTCAAAGTCTCGTCCAGATGATGCAAGACCGTGCCTGGCCAGTCCCCTTAGAGGAGGAAAAAGCCCACCAACTGTTATCCTTACTTACTTGCAGTTCGACTACTTCAGAACCTGTCGCCACGACTGACGAGGAAACCCAGAAACTAAGTTTCTCTGAAGCTGAGGTAGCACCACCGGCAAGTGAAGTAGAAGAAGACCAGACCGATGATTTTCCCACCGATATAGGCCTGGAAGTCACTCAAGAAATCTCTCTGGGCGATGCCGAATTTTTAGATTTTTTGATCGAGGAACTGGAATCGGCGAAAGAACCGTTAGCCCAAGACTTGCCAAGATTTATCACCCTGAATAACCAGGAAGCCGCATTTTTAGAAGTTGCTGAAAATTACGCAGGCCACATTCAATTTCTCCATATTGTTGCCGAAATACTAGGGTTACCAGGATTACAAAATGTCTGTACCTTCCTCGTTGACAATGTTAAACTCCTTAGCAAACGAGAGTTAGCCGCTAGAACCAAGGCCAAGAAAGTTTTAGAAGCCTGGCCTGATTTAATCATGGCCTACCTCAAATCGCCCATGGACAGCGTTATCCCCTTGCTAAATCACTTGCGGAAATCCCAATGGGCGCAACCGCTGGCGGATGATAAAGCCCATGAGTTACTTGGCTTACTCACGCAAGGTTCCACAGGGGAAAGCACCATTGATGAAGCCCCCGCCTATTCTCGTCCGACGCAAGCCAAACCAGAAGAGGTTTCGTTAAAAATTCCCAGCGAGGTGAATCCTGAATTATTAGACGCATACTTACAAGAAATGCCACAACATGCTTCGGAGTTTTCGGACATCATTCAGAAGATGATTCGCAGTCCGCAAACCTCGGATATACAAAGGGCACAACGTATCGCCCACACTTTGAAAGCTGCCTCCAGCATCGTAGGTATCAAAGGCATTGCTAATGTTGCCCACCACTTGGAAGACATCCTGGAATATCTTGCCCAACACCAAGTGGTGCCCCCCAAAGAATTGACGGATACCATGATGGAAGCTGCCGATTGTATCGAACTGATGGTGGATGCCTTGATGGGGCAAGAGAAGGCACCCCCGGAAGCCCTACAGGTACTACAATCCGTGTTAGACTGGGCGAATCAAATTGATAAAGGCAACTTACAAGTTCCGCCCGCCTCTTCTCGTCCAGCCCCGGCGGCAACCAAAGTTACCCCGGCGAGTGATGCTACCGCGGTCACCCCAGAACCGGTGTTAAAAGTACCCATCAGAATCCTCGATAACTTAATACGGTCGGTGGGTAGTAACTTGTCCAGATCATGGAGACCAATTCAAGAGAGAATGAAATACGTTCTGCAAAGCAATCGGGGGTTGACCGAACCAGACCTGATACTTCAGCAACAGACCTTTGCCCTAGAAAACCTCGTCGACGTGCGTGGAGTCACGGAAATTATGCCAAACCGTTATAATCAAGTCTCTTCGGATGAGGCTAGTTTGGATGCCTTGGAATTTAAAGAATACCAAGAGTTACAGAGCGTCGCTCATAGCTTCACGGAAGCCATTATAAACCACCGTGAACTGGCCCTATCGATTCGCAATGACTTGGCCAAATTGGAGACGATGTTTATTCATCAACAACAGTTAAACCAGGAATGTGAAGCTAGTGTGATGGCCACTCGTATGGTGCCAGTCAATACCATTTTACCTCAGTTGCAACACCTTGTTCAGCAAACCTGTCGGGGGACCAATAAGAAGGCCGAGTTGGAAGTCTCTGGTACGGATATTTTGATTGACAGCGAGGTCTTATCAAATCACTTAACCTACTCGCTGCAACATCTTTTGCGCGATGTCATGGCGCATGGGATAGAGACACCCGAGGAACGGGTGTTGTTAGGCAAACCAGAATCGGGCCGCATTCATCTCAGTTTCTATCGAAAAGGTAACCACGTCGTCGTCAAATGTCAAGATGATGGTCACTGGCAAAGGCCATTCAATACCAAAGCCACCCCTGTGAGTAACGTGGCGGTAGACTTCCAAGAAGAGGTGTTAATAAGTGTACCCACCAAGACCATCGATAATTTAATGCAGTTGGTCGGCGAGTTGTCCATTTCACTGGGGCAAATTCAAGAGAGAATGAAACACGTTTTGCAAAGCACTCGGATGTTAACTAAACACGGCGGGATGCTTCAGCAACAGACCGTTGCCTTAGAAAATCTCGTCGACGGACGTGGAGTCACGGGAAGCAGTTATAGTCGAGTCTCTCATGACGAGAATAGTGTTGATGCCTTGGAACTGAAAGAAGGCCACGAGTTACAGAGCGTCGCCCATCGCTTCATGGAATCCATTGCAGACTACCGGAAACTGGCCAGGTCGATTCGTAATGACTTGGCAGAATTGGAGATGATGTTTATTCATCAACAACGACTCAACCAAGAATTTGAAGCCAGTGTGATGGCCACTCGTCTGGTGCCCGTCAAGACCATTTTATCCCGGTTGGTTCGGCAAACCTGTCGGGGGAACAATAAGATAGCTGTGTGGGAGGTATCCGGTACGGATATTTTGATTGACCGTAAGGTGTTAAGCCACTTGGGCGACGCGTTGCAACATATTTTGCGCGATGTCATGGCGCATGGAATAGAGGTGCCAGAGGAACGGGTGTTGTTAGGCAAACCCGAAGTCGGTCATATTCATCTCCGTTTTTATCGAGAAGATAATAACGTCGTCGTCAAATGTCAAGATGATGGACGTTGAACTACACTAATATTCGTGATACCGCCTAGCCTAGTAGGGTGGGTAACAGGTTTATTGTTGCCCATCACTTTGAAGAGTTGAATTAGAAGTTGGTGGGCAAATCAACACTGGCCAGTAGTGATGCCATCTGGGTGATAACTCTATCAGGACTGACCGTCCTCGAAGGACTGCCAGTCCTCACTTCTCCCCCAGATTTCATCACTACCCACTGGCCCACCCTACAACCACTATCCACTATTAACGTCCACTATTTTTATGCAAGCACTACTTGAACTACCAGACCAAACACCTCCTAACGAAATCAATGAAGAAATACTCGACATCTTTGTGGAAGAAATGGAGGAAGTTCTCAACGAAATTATCACGAGCTTTCATAATTGGAAAGCCGGCCCCGAGGATACCGAGTCCTTAAAAACTTTACAGCGCAATTTCCATACCATCAAAGGGAGTGGCCGCCTAGTCGGTGCTATGGTCATAGGCGAACTGGGTTGGACATTCGAAAACCTGCTGGACCAAATCATTGAGGGCACTATTCCTAGCAATGGTGCGATGTCGTTTCTCATTGAGAAGGTCACCCACTTGTTGCCTAACATGGTGGAACAATTCAAAAACCACCAACCTACCCCTTATGAGGCCAGATTACTTATTTCGCAAGCCCACCATTTAACCGAAACTAAAGGTCAAAGTCTCGGCGAGTTTACCCCGCCCGGGGAGACAGCTACCGTGCAGCCTACCCTCATTGACAATATTCAAACGGCAGTGGAATCCCTACCCATGCTGCCCAAGATAGTCTGTAAGTCGTTCGAAGATGAACTTATGACTATCTTTCTGGATGAGGCCGAAGAGATTCTGGATTATACGCAGTTACTCCTTAAACGTTGGCAAGCTACTCCTCACAACTTGCCATTAATGAAAGAATTGGGGAGAGAACTTCACACCCTTAGAGGCGGTGCCAGAATGCTTGGCATTAGCGCTATGGGAGATCTCAGCCATAGCTTAGAATCCGTTTTAATCCGAATGGTTGAAGGAGGAGGCACTCAGTCTAATCCCAAGTTACAGGAGGTGGTGCAAAATAGTGTCGATGAACTGGCTGCCATGTTAGGTGCGTTACGTTCTGGGGTGTCGCTAGACATGCCTATCGAATTAATGGCCTCCATTGGTAAAATAATTATTGAGGAAATCGTTCCCACACCTGCACCTACGCCTGCACCCATGCCTGCATCCGAGCTGAATGACCCGGCGGAACTCCAGGACCCGATTATGCAGACGCGGATGATACCCTTCTCCAGCATTTCTCCTCGTCTCCAACGCCTTGCCCGGTTGCTAACCGGAGCGTGTCAAAAACAAGTAGATTTCATTATCAATGGGGAACAGATTGAATGTGAACGAACCGTCCTCGACCATCTCGTCGTGCCCTTAGAACACATATTAAGAGATGCGATTCCCGGCGTTGAAGATGCCGCGACTCGTCAACAAGCCGGCAAACCCGCCATCACCAAAATGACGCTAGACATTAGCAAAAAAGGCACCGAACTGATAATTAAACTCAGTACTGATAATTAAACTCAACCTAGCAGGCGTAGGGTGGAAAGCTTTGCGTCATCCACCATTTACCAATCTTTGGTGGATGACGGCTACGCCTGAGCCACCCTACGCTGGCTTGCCTTTCTATATTCGATGATGTACCATACCAAGCATGTACACCATACAACAAACCAATATTTGGTAGTCCTTCCAAGATAATGGAGGTCATTAAAATTCAATGAGTTACCCAGATTCAAAGTTTCCTAAACCTCAAAGGTTTAGGAAACTTAGCACTTACCAAGTTTAGGCATCGGCGACCCCGGCGGTAGCGGTCAACGCCATTAAGTTAAGCCGCGTTGGAGTCCAAACCTTCAGATTTGGACGAGATTGGCTAAGGTAAGACGGCGTTGCCAAATCTGAAGATTTTAACTCCAACGCCGTAACTTTAGCTTAACTTAATGGCATTGGGCGGTAGCGGTAGGGTGTATCAGCGAAGCGTCATACACCACGGCGGTTAATACCTCCATTGGCTGGTAGGGACTACCCAATATTTTTGCCAACTGGTTCACCGCACTACGCGATGCCCGCGCCAAAGCAGCCATTATCTTGCGATTGGATCGAGTTCGCGCAGGCCATCTAGGTGATGTCAAAACCTTGGGAAATAGCGTGTTTGAATTACGACTGGATGTGGGGCCTGGGTATCGACTCTATTTCACCCGTCGCGGTACTTCGGTGATATTGTTATTGGTGGGTGGCGACAAGTCGTCGCAAACCCGAGATATCAAACGTGCCAAACAACTGGCTAAGGAGTGCTAACTTATGAAACCCATGATTACCGAATTTGACCCAGCGGCCTACCTCGATAATGAGGAAGTGATAGCTGAATACCTGTCGGCAGCACTGTCGGCTAGTGACCTGGAATTGCTACTGACCGCTATTGGCAACGTTGTCAAAGCGCGTGGTATGACACAAATTGCCCGCGAGGCTGGGCTAGGGCGTGCGAGTCTTTATCAAGCCCTGGCCCCTGGGGCCAAACCACGTTTTGAGACGGTCATGAAGATAATACAGGCTTTGGGTGTCAAGTTGCAAGTACATGCCGCTTAACGGACTGGTCTCGTTCCCAAATTCAATATTAGCCTAGTAGGGTGGGCCACCAGTTTCTCGTTGCCCACCATTTTAAAGAGTTGAGTTAGGTGGGCAAATCAACACTGGCCCACCCTACAGCTACTTAGGGATAACACCCCTCAAAGGGGTGTTATCCCTCGAACTTCACTTAGGGATAACACCCCTCGAAGGGGTGTTATCCCTCGGACCTAAGTCCCGCCCGTCACCGTCAACAACCCCGTACTAGAAGCCCGTTCCTCCTCAAACATATTGCGCACACAGATGGCAAAATGTTGAGTACCCTGTAGTTTAGAAGTCACTAGCAAGGGAATCTGCAATTCGTTCTGGCCGGCAAAGTCCAGCGTGAAACGTTTGACTTTGGCACCGCCTTCAATCGCCGACAGACAAGGGGGCAGGACGACATGGGCAATGTCACCGAGGCGATAACCTTGGGGTAAGGTAATGTGTAACGTGAGGCGGTTACCCAAGGTAAAACGTTTTTTCTGTTTACCTGCCGAATCCGTCTCCCGAAAGTCCACCATGATGGGAAACGGTTGCCCAAAAGATTCCCAATCTTCGATGTGCAGATAAGTGACCTCCACGGCGGCCACTCCTTCTATCACTTCCACCGAAGTCACTGGTTCAGCTAAAGTTAACGCTTCTGCCAGAGTCATCGCCTTTGAGTTAACCCGCACTTGTCCCGTTCCCATAGCAATGTTGGCCAGTTTGAGTTGCTGCAATAACATCAACGCGGCTACCGAGTCCACCGTAGAATACAAGCAACCTTGGGCATTGAATTGACGAGTGACTTGGTTAGCTAGACGGAGACCGCGTTGCCAATCCTTTAAGGCAATCAAACTCGCGGCCGCGTAAGCCAGGAGAGTTCGGTCAGCGACGTTGTGGGAGGAGTTACGCAGACGAACTTCGGGGCCCGCAAAATCAATCAAAGAGTCGATATACTGGTAAATCGCTTCGGGCATCTTCTGGAGAGTGGCCAGCGTGTAGGCATCTTCAATCCGGACAAGGCGGTCGGGGATACGTTGCAACTGATGGACGGCGGCAGCTTGATTAGCCATGTCCAGTCCTTCTTGTACCGCTTGACGTAAACTTGAGGAGAGGTCTGGTAGTGCTTCGAGGGGTTGTAGGCGCCACAAATAGAACACGGCATACTTACTGTAATGTTCGCTGAAGTAATCCCCGTCTGGATACATGATGAACCCGCGTCCTGGACGAAACATCTTTTGTTCACGGGCAATGCCAGTGATAATAATCTGTTCGGCCTGACGACGTGACGGGTCTTCAGACG
>DZAL01000374.1 GCA_022729575.1 Thiomargarita sp. | reverse complement strand
ATATCTACTACAAATATTATTTTAATCATACATGTATAAGCGGATATTACTATAAATCAATACTTATAAATTTGATTATCAAATTATACTCCTTTGAATCAAGGAAGTTAACTGTTATTTAATTTAAATGATTGAATTTAAATTAATTTTATTTTTATTTCTTGAATTTTAAGGAACGGGTCTGCAATACTATTATATTATGAGTATAGAGATATTATAGAAATATTAAACTGTGTACGACAATCTATTTTTTTTTAATATCTGATGGTTATGATTCACTGCATTTATTTTAAATTAAAATGGCGCTGATTTTGCCTTAAATTTACTTTAAACCTTTACAGGCAACTGAATCATTTAGGAGAAAGCCATGAAACAATGGATTATTTTTACCACATTATTATTAATAAGTTTACAAGGTTTAGCCAAACTGACTGAACGTCCTCCCTCACTCTTAAACAATGGAGCACAATTAGAATGGATAAACTGTTGGTTTGTCATCCCAGCTTCGTATCAAGTGCAATGTGGCTATTTTTATCCTTCCGACTATCAGCAGTCTAGTATTCGGCTACCGGTCGTCGTTATTAAACCACGCCGACCGTCAACACTCAGTTCCTCTGAGCCACTGCTCTATCTTACGGGAGGTCCAGGAGTAGCTACTGGTTTAGACCAAGAAGGCATTGAAACTTGGTGGCAATGGCTAGAAAACAACCCATGGTCGGTTGAACTCGTATTATTTGATCAACGCGGTACCGGTCTTAGTCAACCGCAATTAGATTGTCCAGAAATTCGCACGATGATAACCCAAACTTTAGCCCAACCGCTATCAGGCAACAGTCAATTGGTATTATGGCAACATGCCACCAGAAATTGTTATCAGCGTTTACAGGGTCAGGGAATAGAATTATCGCATTATACCAGCACCCGTAGTAGCCATGACGTGGGCGAGTTAATGACGGTAATTGGCGGTTTCAATTGGAATTTATACGGTGTCTCTTATGGGACTCGTTTAGCACTCACCGTAGAGCGGGAGTATCCGGAGCGAATTCGCAGTGTAATTTTGGATTCGGTTTACCCACCAGAGGTTAATGAATTGTTAGAGTTTCCCTTTGTGTATGACAATGCTTTAAACATTTTATTTAAAAGTTGCCAGGCCGATACACATTGTCATCAGCGATTTCCACAATTAGAAATTAATTTTTTTAAATTACTGAAAAAATTGGAAAAAAAGCCGATAACCTTGCTACTATCACAACCTCTTTTGGAAACTTCTAACATTACCACCACGGCGGCTACTTCCTCCGCCAATCAACGAGTGGTCGTGAATAGTGAACGTTTTATGGAAATTTTGTTTGATGCCATGTACAGTTGGGATGTGGTAGAAACCTTACCTGCTACCATTGAAGCCACCTTACGAGGAGAATATGAATCATTACGGTCACTGGTACAAGATTATGTAGCAGGATTATTGAGCGAAAGTTTGAGTTATGCCGTTTACCTCTCAGTAGAATGTCATGACCGCTCACCACATACTAGCCGTGAAGAATTTTTAGCTAAAGTTGCGCAGTATCCGCGAGTCCGCAAGTTTGTAGCAAAACAGTGGGATTACGATTTGTGCCAAATCTGGAAAGTAGGTGATGCCGGTGAAGCCTTTCGGCAACCCGTTAACTCCAAAGTCCCCACGCTATTTTTAGGCGGCGAATATGACCCCGTTACACCCCCCAATTGGGCTTCCCAGGCAGTCAATCATTTTCCACGAGGCTATTTAGTAGTTTTGCCCGGCAATGGACATGGCGTAGTCGACAGCGATTACTGTGCTTCAAAAGTTGTAGGAGAATTTTTAACCAATCCCTGGCGTAAACCATATAATACTTGTCTATCCTGGCCACGGGAGGTAAGTTTTGTTTTGGAGGAGCAACGAACGGAAAAGTTATTAGCCGATAATCACAGATAAGTCACCTTACATACAGTCAACTCAACCACCCCCAGCCCCTCCTTAGTAAGCTACTCTATGCACACCAGTAGGTTTCTTCTCGTTCCCACGCGCCAGCGTGGGAATGCCGTCGGGACGCGCCAGCGTCCCTTTCCCGCAACGCTGGCGCGTTGCCCACAGCATTCCCACGCTGGCGCGTGGGAACGAGGAAAAATTTGGCCAGCAGGGATAACACCCCTTCGAGGGGTGTTATCCCTCAGAACTCAA
>DZAL01000235.1 GCA_022729575.1 Thiomargarita sp. | reverse complement strand
CCTTCAAGGTTAAAACCTGACCGGGGGATTCCTTAACTTAATGGCAGTGAGGCTGCCCCCTACACCACCAGTAGTCACGGCAATCTTTGCCAAAACCACAGAATTAACCGAATCACCCATTCTGCTAATTCTAAAAGGTCTTTCCATTCTGATTCAGACAACTATTAAGGAGTAACAAACATGACCAGTTCAACTGTCACTCAACACGCCTTTAGTAGCGGAGGCACTTTCCGGGCATCGGCCCAGCAGGTAGGATGGCGAGAATCTCTAGCCCTTTGGTTCACGGGCGGACTACCTCGTCTTGACTTACCTATGCCACTGCTTATGGGCATATGAGATGAGAACACCAACGGTTTACCTAGAAACCTCCGTGATAAGTGCTTATTTTGAGGAACGGACGGATATAGGCTCTCTGGCACAACGTTTTTGGACTCGTCAGTGGTGGGACGAATCACGACCCCACTATGAAGTCGTTTCCAGTCAAGCGGTTGTTGATGAAATCGCTTCGCCAACTTATCCTTATTCATTACCGACGCTGGAATTGCTTAAACCAATTCCAAAGGTATCTATAGAAGCCGAAGTTAAACAGATAGTCAAGTTTTACCTGCAAAACCGATTGATGCCTAACGACCCATTAGGAGATGCTTTGCATTTAGCCTTAGCTTCTTACCATAAATGTGATTATCTATTAACTTGGAATTGCAAACACTTGGCTAATCCCAATAAGTTTCAACAGATTCGTTGGTGCAATCAGTCACTGGGTTTATATGTTCCCATTTTAGTGACACCTAACCAATTGATAGGAGATTTACCATGATTGAAGATTCACCGGTGGTCAATGACATCCGCCAAATTCGTCGGGCGATTTCCAAACGGTTTGACCATGACCCAGACCGATACATTGATTATTTACGGTCTATGGAACGGGCCAGCCAATCCGTGGCGACGAATAAGTTAGAGACTGCGGAGAATTTACCATTTCCCAAAATTGTTGATATGAAGTTAGAGGTACACGGTCAAACCCAAGGTTGACCCCCCCTATAAGCAGTAAACGGCAACCTTTGCCAAAACCACAGAATTAACCGAATCCATTCTGCTAATTCTAAAATTCGGTAAATTCTGATTCTGACAATTAACCTATTAAGGAGTTACAAACATGACCAGTTCAACGGTCAACCCACACGCCTCGGGTAGTAGAGGCAAATTACGGGCACCAGCCCAGCAGACGGGAGGACGAGAGTCTTTGGGCTAAATGGCAGTGACTTACTAAATCATTCTCTGCTATCAACTTTAAGACCATCAATCAATGAACACTATTGTTGCTGAATCCGTGATTATTGGTAAACTGTCGTTGCCCCAGATACAGGGACAACTTTCCCAGTTTGCCCTACCATCCAGTTTTGTCTGGCTCCAACATTTCACCGCTGCCGAGTTAGCGGAATTTTTTCAAGAATTGTTAGAAGCCCTGAGTCAGTCGGCTCAAGCGCAAGACTGGTCAACAGTGACGGAAGTGTTGGAGGCCTGGAAAGACACGGCTAATCTCAAGGCCGACCCCCTCGTGGTGAACCAGGTCGCACAAGGATTGGCGGAGTTAAAGGCTGGTCAAGGCGAAAGTTGGGTAAACTTACGTGAAGAATTAGGATTATGACGTTTACGATTGAACGAATCGCACGCAGTGCTAAGAACTATGTGAACAGTTTACCTAAAGCACGACAAGAAGCCATTGCTCAAGCGTTTGATTATTTATGCCAAGTTTCGCCGTTTCGTCATCCTAACCCAACCGTGATTAAACCTTTGAAGGGCCAATATAAGGGACTATGGCGATACCGAGTGGGTGAAATTCGTATTGTTTATGCTATAGATGAAGAAACACATACCATTCAGATAGTGGAAATAGATAATCGTGGTAATATGTATTAACTGACTTTGGGTGAAAATATTAATTGACAAAGAGGAGATAAAAACTGGTCAAACCCTACTGGGTTGCCCCCCTATCACCAGCAGTCACGGCAAACTTTGCCAACACCACAGAATTAACCGAATCACTCATTCTGCTCATTCTAAAATTCTGAAAATTCTGATTCAGACCATTAAGGAGTATAAACATGTCTTACTCAACTTTTAACAAACACGCCGCCGGGAGTGGAGGCAAATTACGGGCGCCAGTCCAGCAGGTAGGATGGCGAGAGTCTCTGGCTGGTTGGATAATGGCGACGCGCTTTCTCACTTGAAGACGGCAAAGGACCACTTATGGCTAAACTGACGATTATACCAAATCATTTGCCGAATTTGGCCGAGTTTGAACAGTGGCTAAGACAAAGCCAAGCACTTCATTCGCCCATGGACGAATTGCTGGGTTTGTTGCAAGATTTAGTGAAATTTGAACAACAATATGGGCAGACCAGTGATATTTTTTATGCCCAGTTTATGCGGGGTGAACTGGGGGACGCGGTGCCATTAATAGAATGGGCGGGGCTATATGAATTGTATTTGGCCGCGAAACAGGAGTTGGCCACTCAGATAGGAAGAAAAACTCATGTTGAAGAACTACTGGTCTCGACTGTATAGTACGATAGTTTCGCGTGGTGATTTGGAGATTGACGAGTTGACGATTGATGACCGTTCGACACAACGAGGTTCTATCAAAGGGTTGCTAAGGTTTTCGGACCATTCACAATTGATTTTTAGTGAAGCGGTGCGTTGGCAGAACCAACAACCTCTTAAAGAACGTTATGTTTATCATTATCAAAATGCCCAAAGCGAATTAATTTTTCGGTACGATAACGCACCTCATCACCCGATGATAGCCACTTTTCCTCATCACAAACATGTAGGAATGAAGGTTGAACCTGCTTCGGCACCCGATTTGAGTGAGGTATTGAAAGAGATTGAGTTGCTGATTTATTAGCGTTTCAAAATGGAGAACTTAAATTTGGTCAAACTACTAAGGCTGACCCCCTACACCACCAGCAGTCACGGCAATTTTTGCCAACACACGAGAATTAACCGAATGACCCATTCTGTTAATTTTAAAAGGTCTTTCAATTCTGATTCAGACAATTAACCTAATCTATTAAGGAGTAACAAACATGACCGATTCAACTTTTAACAAACACGCCTCTGATAGCGGAGGCACTTTACGGGCACCAGCCCAGCAGGTAGGATGGCGAGAGTCTCTGGCCTGCTAGTGAATGGTAGGATTACTCTCGTTCCAGAACAGTGGGCGACTATAAGGAAACTTATCCATGCGAATCATCTCGAAGAAAACTGTGGAAGATTTTATTAAAAAACACCCAGAGACCGAAAATCCACTGAAAGCCTAGTATCAAAAAGTGAGTCAAGCCCATTGGAAAACGCCACAAGAGGTTAAACAGGAATATAGCAAAAAAGTGAGTATTTTGAACAATAATAGGATAGTGTTCGACATCAAGGACAAATACCGCTTAATCGTGGCTACGGATTTTAAACGAAATATCTTGTTTATCAAATTTATTGGCACATACGACGAGTATGACAAAATCGAGGCGGAGACTTGTGATGCTTACCGACACCGTAAAACCGATTAAGACAACCTCTGATTATGAAGTTACTCTGGCAGAAATAGAGGCGTTGTGGGGAAGTGAACCAGACACGCCGGCAGGTGACCGCTTGGACGTGCTGATCGCGTTGGTGGAAGCCTATGAGGCACAACATTATCCCCTTCTTGGGCCGTCAGACCCGATTGAGGCAATTAAATTTGAAATGGAACAACGCGGCTTGTCATTTACGGATTTAGAACTTTATCTGGGCCGCGGTTCAAATGTGTTGGAAATTTTGAATCGACAACGGGAGTTGACGGTGGAGATGATTAGACAACTTCATAAAGGTCTTCAAATTCCGTTGGCAAGTTTGATAGGAGTTTAATCGTGGAAATTAGGGTCATCAAAAAACTAAGTTTTTGCTAAACATTTAGTTTTTATCTGACTTAGGTCGCCCGTAAAAATTTGGGCGGAGGTGTAAGACAAATTTTACGCCCAGTAAAAAATATTTTACACTTTGCCCCAATTGCTTTTTACCCGCCGGGCTTCTATAATTTAGAAATAGAGTACAACAGATTAGGCTTGGCGAAACTAATGGCTTAGGTATGTCAATGTTTAAGCCGTTGATTTCCTTAATCTGTGGTACTCAACGTGGAACTCAAAACTAACTCTAACATAGATATTCAGGAGAAAACTAAGGTCATTAACCGAGAAATTCGTTTCAACTTCAGGCTGCCCCCCTACCACCAGCAGTAAACGGCAACTTTTGCCAACACCATAGAATGAACCCAATCACTCATTCTGTTAATTCTAAAATTCTGAAAATTCTGATTCAGACAATTAACATTTGGCGAGAATTTCTGGCCGAGTGACTAGAATCACCTTGGAGAACGATGATGCAAGTTTTGACAGTACAAGACAAACTGACTCTCTTACCTCCGCATTTATTGACGGAATTAGAGGATTATATAGATTTTCTGTTACACAAGTATCACCTGCGGGTCAGTCCCGGCAGCCCGCTACCGACGACGTTGTTTGGGATTTGTCGCGGCGAAATTGAAATTACGGGAGATATTATTAGTCCGTTGGAGGTGGAATGGGAAGCCCTGAAATAGTTTTGTTGGATACGCATACGGTAGTTTGGTTCACGGATGGCAATGAACGACTGGGAAAACAGTCTAAAACTCTCATTTCTCAGGCGGTCCAAGAACACCGGTTATATGTGAGTGCGGTATCCTTCTGGGAAGTGGCGATGTTATGTCAAAAGCAACGGCTTCAATTAACGTTATCCGTGATAGAATGGAGAGATAAACTCTTGAGGAACGGTTTACAAGAACTGCCCTTGACTGGAGAAATTGCAGTGTTAGCCACTCAGTTACCCAATTTTCATGCCGACCCAGCGGACCGGTTTATCATGGCCACCGCTGTGTTAGCGGAAGCGATTCTAGTGACGGCGGATAATTTGATTTTAACCTGGACCGGCTCATTGCACAGGCAAGATGCACAACGATAACTCGGTTGCCTTGGAATCCCTATGTCAATGGGGTTTCCTCAGCTTATCATTAACATTTAATTGTGATTGAGAGTCATTTGGTCAAACCCCACTAGGCTGACCCCCTACCACCAGCAGTAAACGGCAACTTTTGCCAACACCATAGAATGAACCCAATCACTCATTCTGTTAATTCTAAAATTCTGAAAATTCTGATTCAGACAACTATTAAGGAGTTACAAACATGACCAGTTCAACGGTACACTCACACGCCTCTGATAGCGGAGGCAATTTATGGGCATCAGCCCAGCAGATAGGATGGCGAGAGTCTCTGGCTGGTTGGATAATGACAGCCCGCGTCGGGCGCCTAAGCGAGAGCGTCATGCACCATTTCAGGTTCGAAGTATGACGCGGAATATTACACCCTACGCGCTAACGGGAACACCGATGACCGCACTTTACCTAGAATCAGTACCACCCAAGGCAGGTATGTTACCTTTAATACGGGGTGCCATTGCTAGAGAAATGGCCTCTTTGGAGTTAGCCGTTCAATTGGCGTGTCAACGCTTGACACCGTTTGAACAAAAATATGGGGTCACCTCCGCGGAGTTTATTACCCACTACACCGCCGAAGATTTATCGGGTGGTGACGAGGAATATGTTCAATGGGCTGGGGAATACCAACTGCTGCAAAAATTGGTAGAAAAGTTATCTCTCTTGAAAGAGATTCATTACCATGATTGAGGCTTACTTCACTGACATCAAAGGCTTAGTGGAAAAGTACGCAGCCACCATGCTGGTGTTAGAAACCCAACTGCAACTTGATAGCCGTCGTGGTGGACAAGGTTACTTGACAGGTCAAATTCTATTTGAGGACCTTTCGGAACTGCACTTCAAAGAGTATCTCAATGAGGATGGCGAGACTGTGGAAAAGTTGATGTACAGTTATCATTATCAAACGCCTAGTCACCAACTGATATTCCGATATGATAATGCGCGTCATCGTCCACCGTTGTCCAGTTTGGAACATAAACATACGGAGTTGGGAGAAGTGGTGCCCAGTTTGGTACCAACGCTAGAGGAAGTGTTACTGGAAGTAGTAAAGCGTTGGGACCATGTTTAGCATGACTCTTGACGACTCCAAAGGACCACACAGATTTCTGATTTCTAAAACTAACTTTATAGGAGAACTAAAAATCGGTCAAACTACTAAGGCTGCCCCCCTACCACCAGCAGTAAACGGCAACTTTTGCCAACACCACAGAATGAATCCAATCACTCATTCTGTTAATTCTAAAATTCTGAAAATTCTGATTCAGACAACTAACATATTAAGGAGTTACAAACATGACCAGTTCAACGGTCAACCCACACACCTCTGGTAGCGGAGGCAAATTACGGGCACCAGCCCAGCAGTTATACCAGGAGTACAAAGCGCAACTTTGTCACTCAATCTTCATTGGGAAGTTTATTTATCACCACACAACTAAGGAGTAAGAACATGAACAGTCGTTTAAGTTTGACCAAACACGCCTCTGGTAGTGGAGGCAATTTCCGAGGACTATTTCAACAGATAGGTTTAACACTCTTGGCTATGGTACTGGCCACCTTTGCGCCAACTATTTTGGCAACACCCACCATTTCCTACAGTCATGGCGAACCCACTGACCTGGAACAATATATGCTGGAGTTGATTAATCGGACCCGGGCGAATCCTACAGAAGAAGGAATCCGTTTGGAAGAGCATCGGCAAAGTTGCCCAGAAAACTTTATTCACTTGCAGGAAGAATTTGCCAGTTACCCAATTGTGCCACCACTCGCTTTCAATACGCAACTCCTCCAAGCCGCCCGACTTCATTCTCAAGATATGGTACAACGAGATTATTTCGACCATAATACCCCTGAAGGCTTATCTCCTGGTGATCGAATTAACAATCAAGGTTACTCGGGGGGATGGGGTGAAAATATTTATGGAGGAGGAGCTACCACGGCCGAAGATATTGAAGGATACCATGCAGGTTTTTTAATAGATTGTGGTATCCCCTCTTTAGGTCACCGTTTGAATATTCTTGAACCCAGTTTTAAAGAAGTTGGTGTTGGAAATGTAGTTATTGGTGATTCAGGTCGCATAACACAAGACTTTGGTATGGTTTCTAGTCGCATTTTTCTATTGGGTGTGGTTTACCAAGACCAAAACGGGAACTCTTTTTATGACCCTGGTGAAGGGTTAGGCGGGGTCACCGTGATGCCTTCGGAAGGAGAATATTACGCGGTTACTTCGTCGTCTGGGGGGTATGCGATTCCGTTTGATGCGCTGGAAACCCGTGACGTGGGTGCCATTCCTACTCAAGTACCAGCCAATAGCACTTGGGAACAAGTATCACTTGTGGCAGAAACATTTCGTCAGGAGTATCAAGTGAATCCTGCTAATCAAGCAACTTTGAATTTGTCCATCACTCTTTCTGGGGGACAGTTATCCAGTCCGCTTACTCAGACCATTTCTATGGAGAAACCCATCCTGGTGAAATACCAGATTCTGGAAGAAGTTGGAGGAAGATACTGGCCTCAAGAGTTTATGCTAGGTGATAATGCGAAACTGGATTTTAATACCCTAGATACTACCTCTTCTCCTTCGCAAGAGACACCGTCTTCTCCAACCACCAATGGCACGGTAGATACCCCAACTACGACTCAGCCTGTCAATGGTTTTTCCGTAGGAAACGTTACAATCAGTAACATTCAGTTGTCTCCTGGTTCACCGGCGAGTCTCCAAATTGAACAGAATGTTGAGATTTCTTTTGATTTAATTGTTCAATCTCCTTCTACTTGTACTTCTATTTGGATAAAGCCTCTTTCTCATGAAACGGAAATAGGATGGTCTTATGGTTCGTACTGTGAATCTAGTGGACATATCACTTCTGGTTTTCATCTCAATAACTCGGAAAACGGGGTAACTGGAAGTGGTGCTATTGATGCTCTTCAATTCAGTATGACCGATGGTGAGAGTAAAGAGCCATACTATTATACGATACCCATCAATTACACGTACACAATTGAAGGTAATATCTCTAACTTACCTACCCTCGATCAAACTTTCTCTGGTGGGATTGCCATCAATGGTCAATCGTCCCAACAAAGTGCCACCCTCAATCTCTCCGATGCAGTGGAAGTGGCTGGTGATATTGCGGTCAATCTGGGCGACATAGGTAAATTAGCCGATATTGTGGTCTATGCGGAGGCGACTATTCCAGGTGTAAACGAGGTGATGTATTTCATGTTAGGAGAAAGTTTAACAATTTCACTGTGGGATAGAAATCCAGCCCATCTGGTCGCGTTTCAGCCTAACGTGATGTTGGATGCACTACAGTCTGTGGCCATCTACAGCGGGAATTTCATTTATCCAGGCACTCTCAAAGTCTTCTTTGGGTATCGATTGGCTGATGGCACCTTGATTCAAAATATTCAGCCGATTGATATTGTCATCAATGATGATTCCACCACGCCACCCGTGGATGATAATAGTTCAGTGGATATTGCTGGATTCTTATCTTCCCACAATGCTTGGCGGCAACAAGTGGGGGTACCTGACCTCACTTGGTCGGACCAGATGGCACAATTAGCCCAAGACTGGGCCAATCAATTGAAGAATCAAAATTGTGCGTTTGAACATCGTTCTAATAATAGCTATGGAGAGAACATCTATTGGGCCAGCGGTTTCACTCCTACCGCATCAGATGTCGTCGACTCTTGGGGAGGTGAGATAATTGACTATGACTATGCGACTAACACTTGTGCCCCAGGGCAGATGTGTGGACATTACACGCAAATCGTGTGGCAGGACACGCAAGCCGTCGGTTGTGGCACTGCCTCTTGTGAGGATGGGAGTGTGTTGTGGGTCTGCAACTACGATCCGCCTGGGAATTATATAGGGGAGAGACCTTATTGATGATGTTTTGTCAAGGTGATTCCCAACACTGCCCCCTTGATTGCCCTCCTCACCTTCAAAGACGAGGTCACGGTGAAGCCTTTACTCAAGATATTTCACCGGCTGAAGCCTCTAGTCCGGTAGCCCGGTATTTCGGTGTTTCGGAAGCGGGACTGGAGGCTTTAGCCGCAATGCCATTAAGTTAAGCCGAGGTTTAAGGGATAACACCCCTTCGAGGGGTGTTATCCCTGCGGTTGGCAAG
>DZAL01000234.1 GCA_022729575.1 Thiomargarita sp. | reverse complement strand
TGGGGGGTGCGTCTAATCGTGGTTACATACAGAAGATACGTATCTCTATCAACATCAATTATCGACTACGACTGGTAGTCAGTTTGCAATTACTGTTAATAGTAAGTTATACTGCCATCATTACTTGGGCACTCCCTGACTTATGGTTTCATCCATTTGGGCCAGTCACCAAAAATTTACCGCTGTTGGTAGCTACGCTAATTTTGTTGGTGTTAGAGGAGGATTAACATGTGGTATTTACTTTTAAAAACTATCCATATCATCAGTTCCACTTTATTATTTGGTACGGGTTTGGGAAGTGCTTACTATATGTGGCGGGCCCATCTGACTGGTAAGATACCAGTGATTGCCACTACGGTTAAACATGTGGTGACCGCAGATTGGTTGTTTACCAGTACCACTATTATTATTCAACTGGTGACTGGGATTTGGATGGTACTATTGGCCAATTATTCATTTACTTGGTCATGGATTTTATGGTCATTGTTATTATATGGTTTAGCCGGAGCTTGTTGGTTGCCGGTAGTTTGGATACAATTAAAGATACGTGATTTGGCACAACAAGCGGTTCTCACAGATACTCATTTACCTTCTCTGTATTATCGTTATATGCGACTATGGTTTCTGTTAGGATGGCCGGCGTTTATAAGTTTGGTGGTAGTATTCTGTTTGATGGTGTTTAAACCAATATAGTATAGTAACATTCACCTACTATTGTACTTAAAGTCTGAGGGATAACACCCCTTCGAGGAGTGTTATCCCTGCTGGCTGGCTACTATATAGCAACTTTGGTGGATACGCTTCGCTTAATCCACCCTACATGAGGAGTTTTCAATGAAAAAAACCACTTTGAGTCTATTATTAATTAATTGTTTAAATTTCCCCGCGCTAACTTTTGCGCAAGGCGAAGTAGATTTTTCCAAGGCTTATATCATGCCCTCTTCCTCTCCCAAAGAATTAAAAATTGGGGGAGTAGGCGTGCGTGAAGGTGAGACCACGGTAATGAATTGGCTCTTACTCGGTTTTAACCCAGAAGGACCTGAGAGTAAGCCGATATTCAATATTTTACAAGCTGGTGCTCAAACGACGGCACCAGAATTATTGGAACAACAGTTGCGCGATACGGTCTGGGCCGGGACTTATCAAGCGACTAATAATCTCTATCTGACCGAGTTACGTTTTACCGTGGTACAAAATGGTTTTATTGCTGGTGAAATCACTCATAAGACCGCAGACCCAGAAGCTTCGAATCTGTTACGAGCCGAAGTGGCAGGGACAATAGTTACGCAATATTTTTTGGATGTGAAAAACGATGGCACATTGACTTGGGTCAATGCTAATGAAGTAAACCATGAAGGTTTTATTCCTCCCAGTCAGATTCGTCATTTGATTAACCTCAAACGGTTACGCGGATTAGAATATCGGCATACCAGTAGCAGTTGGGGAGCGCATAGCGAATATTGGATGGCGTTGGAAAACCATAAATTAACCGGTAGCGTAGGTAGCCCACCGGCCGCTTACCAAAATGGGGAGAAAGAATTGACCGGCCTCGGTTTGATTACGTTAGAAGCGGTACCTGTCGTGGTTTCGCCGCCGCCCTCACCGGTTTTTGAATAAACGGGTTTTTCAACGCCTTGGCATCTATACCTATAGTCAGATTCCGGTAGTCCCTACCAACCAATGGAGGTACTATAGTAATATCCTTATCTAGTTGTCCCATAATAAGTTTGGCCAAACCGCAGGGATAACACCCCTTCGAGGGGTGTTATCCCTCAGAAGTACAACAGTAGGTGAATATTACTATAACCGCCGGGGGCGAGGATTCCTAAACCTGGCAAGTGCTAAGTTTCCTAAACCTTTGAGGTTTAGGAAACTTTGACGCTTGGTAATTCATTGAAGGTTAAGACCTCCATTAATTTGGCGGGACTACCCAAGGTTAAACCTGACAGGTCTTCGAGACCTGTCAGGTTTGAGTTTACCTAAGTTAAACCTGACAGGTCTTCGAGACCTGTCAGGTTTGAGTTTACCTGAGTTAAACCAGACAGGTCTTTGAGACCTATCAGGTTTGAGTTTACCTGAGTTAAACCAGACAGGTCTTCGAGACCTGTCAGGTTTGAGTTTACCTGAGTTAAACCTGACAGGTCTTCGAGACCTGTCAGGTTTGAGTTTACCTGAGTTAAACCTGACAGGTCTTCGAGACCTGTCAGGTTTGAGTTTACCTGAGTTAAACCTGACAGGTCTCCGAGACCTGTCAGGTTTGAGTTTACCTGAGTTAAACCTGACAGGTCTTTGAGACCTATCAGGTTTAACTCACTACCTTGTGCATAACTACTTGAAAATGGGAAAAACATTCTCTCCCGCTAAGAGATAGTATCGGTCGATAGCTGTTAAGTAAGTAAGTAAGATAGAATCAAATAAGAATTTTACCTTAACCATCTACCCATGATTAAATTATGCTAAAACCACAGATCAATTTTTGGCTACTAGGTGCGTTATTATTGCTACTGAACGCTTGTAACGAAGTTAAACAATCTGAACCAGAGCCTATTGTTGGTAAAAAACCAGAGGAAACTCAATTGGAGGATAAATCTATTTCCCCTCTTGCCACTGCGACTTTTCACGCCATTATTGCGACAGATACCAATGATGTCAACATTGGTGAAAGCGTTAAAGTGGACCTCAATCAAATGACGGCTCTTACCAAAACCATCAGTGAGCGCACTGGACTGCGATTAAATCAGCAAGTGGTCACCGGCCAGGCGTTGAGTCATAAGAGTGTCACTGAGATATTAACTAATCTTTCGGTGACGACTAATGATGTCGTGATGTTTTACTATAGCGGTCATGGTTTCAACAAGGGATCTTCATCACGTTGGCCGTCTCTAAAAGTTGACCGCGCTTTGGCGCAGTCATTAGATTTAGATGCAGTTGTTACGACCTTGAACGCTAAACATCCACGATTCTTCATTGCCATGGCCGATGCTTGTAATAATTATATTGGCACTCGTTCATTAGATAAAGGAGTTAAAATAGAAGATTTACCTGAAACTCCAGACAATTATCGTCGACTCTTTTTAAATTATCGTGGTCACATTATTGCCTCGGCCGCCAGTCCGACTCAACTTGCCTTTGGTAATAGCAATGGCGGTTTATTCACGACCGCTTTTCTCAAAAGTTTGACCGAACATTTGGCTTCCAATGATCCAGATTGGCACAATATTATGAAAGATGCTGAACAACCCATTGAGTATGATAGTGAAGGAAAGAAAAAACGACAAGACCCACAGTCGGAAATAGATATTGAATTGGTATCATCACATACCAATCCGACGATTGACACCCAATCTTTATCGTTGCACATTTTACCCAACAACACCTTTCAAGTGGACCTGTCCATGCAATTACAAGTCACTTATCAGGGTCAAGAATCTGGATATTTATGGATATGGGACATTAACAGCGCAGGACAGCTTAACTTATTGTTTCCTAACTCACATGCGTCGGTCAATACCATTAGTCCTGATCAGAATATCATCACGGTGCCAGATTATGGGGCGGATTACCGCTTCACTGTGACTGAGCCTAGAGGTAGCAACCGAATCGTGGCGGTTTTTACTAAAAATAATTTACAAACGGAATTATTTGAAGTAATATCGACCAACCAACTGGAAACAACATTACAACAACTAAGCCAACAACTCGCAAAATTGGTAGGAAAAACTGCTTGGTCAATGACCACGGCAAATTATCAAATTCAATGAGTGTTAAAGATGCTAGTGTTAAAGATGCTCTTGAAGTAGGGTGCGTGGGACGCACCCTACCTGTCTGATAACTTTTTTAGGAGGCCATTATGAAACTTACTTTGATTTGGTTTTTAAGCCTGACTTTACTCTTTGGTGGTTGCCAATCTAATCCACCGGAACCAGGACCGGCTCCTACTCCACCGGTTCCCCCTGTGCCGCCAACGCCCCCTCCAAATGAGGTACGGAGTATCCGTATTGAAGATAAACCAAAAATCGCTCTGGTTATTGGTAACAGCAACTATGAATACAAGTCATTGAAGAATCCGGTCAATGATGCTAAAGAAGTCTATAACACGTTGACCGACCTTGGTTTCGATGTCGATCTCAAAAAGGATTTAAACAAACGTGACATGGATGAAGCGATTACGGGATTTATCAAACGACTCACTAGACAACTGGGGAGCGTGGCCTTTTTTTATTATGCTGGACATGGGGCACGGGTAGATGGTCAAAATTATCTGATTCCCACAGACAACGACAAAATTGCTTCGGAAACCGATGTCAAATATGCGGCCGTGGATGCCGCCCGCATTTTGGAAAATATGCAGGCCGCCGATACTCATTTGAATATTATGGTGTTGGATGCCTGTCGAGATAATCCTTATCCCAGTAACAGTCGCAGTTTGTCTCGCGGACTAGCGATCATGCAACAAAATGGTTCGATTATCGCCTTCGCCGCCAAGGAGGGACAAACGGCTTTGGATACCAGTACCAATGGTCGCAATGGTTTATATACTTCGTATTTGGTGAAAATGCTTAAACAAGCTAAACAGCAAAAGATGCGGATAGATGATATGTTCACGGCAGTCCGTAACGCGGTCTCTCAAGAAAGCAACGGCAAACAAGAACCCTGGTCGTCGGTGTCATGGCGTGGCCCTTATTGTTTTGGAGGATGTGAAGTTCCGCCGGAACCAGGACCAACACCAATTCGACCTCAGCCGCCATCACCATTCACTCCGACCCCGGTTAATCCGGTTAATAATGATAACACTCCACCGAGCGGTAAAGTCAGTGGTATTAACCAAAATTATCACGTCGGTGAAACCATTAGATATGCCGTGACTGGCAATGATAACAAAGCCTTGAAAACTCTCATGTTTAGAGTCGCCGATAGTTCGCAAGCAGACACTTCTTGGGAGGTGAGTGGCCCGAATGCCAAAAAATCTTCGTCATTTTCCACCGCAGGTTGGCCAGCCGGGAGATATGAATACTCTCTCACTGTTACCGATAAGGCCGGTAATTCGGCGGAAGTCGCCACGGGTAATTTTGTGTTGAAAGAGCCGAAGCCAATCCCAGTGCCAGGACCTTCTTACAATTGTGAGGACCTTCAAAGAAAATTGGAATTGGTATCACTGACTGAAGACGAAGAGAATTTTCGTCAATCTCAGTGTCATTAGGAGGATTGAGAAACTAAGTTTCTAAAAACAGAAACTTAGTTTCTTGGTTTGAGTTTCTTGATTAAAAATTTTTTTAATTTCTAACCCCACTTAAATAAGGAGCTATTATTAATGTTCAAACCTTCAATGCCCTCGTTTTTTATTATCGGATTAAGTATTTCGCTACTGGTATCGTCGTGTGCCAATCCACCGCCGCAAACGGGTTCGCACGCCCCCACTCAATTTTATGTGGCTATCCCCATTTTAGCTTCGCAATTGCTCAGTCAAGTACAAGCTAAATCAAGCCTGTTTAGTGGTAAACAAAATATTGTTATTGACCCTTTTGTCTATGCCGACAGCGGTGAAGTTATTAAGGCGAGTCGGAACATTGAACAAGGTATCATCAAGGAAGCTGAGAAAAATTTTGAGAAGTTGACTGTGAGTCGGATGAATCAACAGAATGTGAATGAAGCGGATTATGTCATGTTAGGACTGATTCTATTTGAACCGCTAAAAGGTGCCGGGGGGCCAGGTCGCAAATACTATCATATCACTTCTTCAGTCATGGAACGTAAAACCGGTACCGTCGCTGCTAAATCAGAAGTTTGGATTTCTGATACCAATTTGGACAGTAGTTCCGTAGTGGCAGATGCGCCGGTAATTCCGACCGATCCTAAAAAATTGGAAGAATTATTGAGATGGACTAAACTGCCCATAGATGCTCAAATTCCCCGAGGTTTTTCGATTTCATTAGATACCAAGGCCATATTAGCACAAGCGGAAACTGCGGCGGAGAATGGCAATTATAAAGATGCTTTGTTTTTATTCAGTAAAGCCTCGCAACGTCCCGAAGGACAGATTTTGAAAACCTATGTGGGATTGTATAGTGCTAATCTCAAATTAGGAGATTTGACTGGTGCTGGTGAAGCCTTTGGCAAATTAGTCATGGTCGGTGTACGAGATAAAAACTTAAGTGTCAAATTTCTTTTTGAAGTCAATGACACGGCTTTTATTAACCAGCCGGAAAAACGCCAAGAGTATTCGATGTGGTTACAACAAATTGGCCAATATTTCAATAGTAGCCAAGAATGTCTGCATATTATCGGCCATAGCAGCAAGACTGGTGAAGAAGACTATAACAAAAAATTGTCGTTGGCCCGCGCCGAAAAAATTCACCAATTATTAGGAATTGGGTCACGCGCTAAGGCTTTGGGAAAAGGATATGAGGAGTGTGTCAACTGTTTGGGTAGTGATGATAACAAGGATGCGGTTGACCGTCGCGTAGTCTTTAAGGTGGTAAATTGTTCAGAGGTGTAAGGTGTAAACTGACGAGTAGGAGTCGTGTGATAAAAGTCCTGACCGATGCCATCCCTTCTAGGGAGGGTATCGGTGAATTTGGATTCGGGTTAAACCTGACAGGTCTTCGAGACCTGTCAGGTTTGAGTTTACCTAAATTTTGGACCGCTAAAATTAGTTAGCTGGCGGTGATTTCTTAGCAAACACCATCTTTTGGATTTTCCCCGTGGTCGGCTCATAAAAGATAGTCGCATTATAATTTCCTACCGGCTTATAAACCAATTGCTGGCTGATAAATTCATAGGTCGACGGTAGCAAACCGATTAACAAGGAGAGAGACCGTGAAGTCGTTTTAGGTTCAAGCCCCACTTGTCCACCCTTTTCATTGACCACATTAATCCATTTGCCTAAACGCGCCGGCATTTGATTAATTGATATTTCTCCGATCATGGAGACCACGATATTATTAGTGTCTGCCGACATTAATTCTAACAACTGGTTATCAAATACATCCGCATCAACAAAACTGATATTTTCCAACTCGCTAGGTGGTTTGGAAGAAGTAGTACCACAATTGCATAATAGCAACGTTATTAAGCCATACCACCAAATGTGTTTCATCTGACAATCCTCAACCGAATGAAAATTAAACTTAGAGTGATCAGCCTTAGCTAGTCAAATCAGCAAACTAAAATCGCCTGCTTCAGTATTTTAGAACAAATACCGAATATTTGCCATCAACTGGAATCAAAATTTGAAAATTTAGCAACGCGATACTAGAATTCAGGTAGTCCCTACCAATTAATTTAATGGAGTTGACAGGGATAGCACCCCTTCGAGGAGTGTTATCCCTTAGACCAATTGGCCTTCACCTTTGATAAATCATTGAATTTTAACACCTTCATTGGTTTGGAGGGACTACCTGAAATTAATGACACCAACCCAATGAATAAAATTGTTTAAAATTAAAAAATCTACCAAAATGAGCACCCTGAGTTAACCATAAAAATAAAAATTATTAAATTGCTATAAAGATTTTTTAAATTATGTTAACTTGCTAAGTTCAATAAAATTATTTATCATAGGTTCCATAATTTTATCACCCAACCGACAATATCATCCACTCAACTAATAAACTAACAATATCATCAACTTAATCAACAATAAAATAAAGGAGTAACACATAGTGTTATACTTAAATCGGCTAGTTAAATACAGCTTAGTGGCCACTTTATGCTGGCTACCACTGAATAGTGCGCAAGCTACGGAATGCAGAGACGCTGAAGTGTTTAAAACCTTCATGGAAAAACAAGATTACCGTGGTGCCTTACAAGACCTCGATAAATGTATCAGTGCGATTCCACAATCCTCAGCAGAGGATATGAAGTCGTTTGATGACTTAGTGAAACAAATATTTAGCCAATACAAACTCACGATAGAAGAATCTTATAGTAACTTCCAAAGTGTGTTGTCTACTCATGCCCTCAAAGGCTTGGAATACAAATTGGCTAACCACTTTGAAAGCCACCCGGATGAAGACAAAAAATTATTCGACAAAATTCGCAACCCCGAAGAAAAAGTGTATTTTTTCCACGATGCCAGTCGGACTCCCCTAGACCCTCGCGGCTTTGCACTCACTAACAAAACTTTGCTCTGGAACAATTTGGCCGAAGAGCCACAAGCCATTGCTTTTAACGATATTCAACACGTTAAACTGATATATGAACGTGGGATGTCGCTAACCGGCTGGGAATTGCAAATTAATGACCAGAAAATTCGTTTATCTCAAGTACCAGACAATACCGTCATACCGATGGTATCAGCTATGCTCTACTTTATCAACGCGAACAAAGATAACCAAGATCAATCAGTAACGTTGGAAGTACCAGACCGCGAAGTGGGTATCTTGGCCGGTGGAGTAACCTTATGCAGTAGCAAAAATTTGGTTGGCCCAGCGGCAGACCCAATTAAAAATTTGCAAACTTTTGATGAATGTCTGGCCAGTTATGGCGATGATTTCAAATTATCGCAAACTGACAAAGACCAATTGAATCAACTGACTGAAGCAGTCCTCGCCAGTAGCAAATCTTTAGACGAGGGTTATGCCAATTTTCAAGCAGTCCTTTCTACTCACTTGTTTAAGGAATTTAAATTCCAATTTAAAGACACACTGGCCAATAACGGAGAGTTATTTAAAGACGCTCGTGATGCCGCCGATGTGCTGTATTTTTACTTTGATACCAGCAAGTTGACTTCATCAGGTAGCCGCGGCGTGCTTTTGACGGACAAAGCGATAATGTGGAAAAATTTGCTGGGAAGTGGAATTAGCTTCAAAAGTCTCACCGGCTCTGCGACGCGGTTGCCATTTGACCAAATCACTGGTATTGCTTTGACTCATGAAAGAGACCTCACTTCGGCACTTAATGCTTGGAAGTTGCGTCTCAATGAGAACAAAGATTACACGATGGTTTTAGTGGGCTTGTCTGAAGATAATGTCGAAATGTTTGCCAATGCCGTCACCTACTTGATTAACTCCGTGGTAGGTAACAAATTAACTTTGCAAGTTTCTCCCGAAGCTAAAGAAGTGCTTACTAAATCTTTCTTGGAAAGACATCCTAAAATTAAATCGTTGACGGATTCCGTGTTAGGCGTGTTTGGTAGTAAGAAGGTAGAGGAGAGCAAACCAGCAGAAGGCGCGGCAGAAGAAGCCAAACCAGCAGAAGGCGCGGCGGCCCCTGCGACTGACGAAGCCAAACCAGCCAAAGATGAA
>DZAL01000233.1 GCA_022729575.1 Thiomargarita sp. | reverse complement strand
AGCCTATATGGCTAAGGTTGTCGTTATGGATGAATGGATTTTGCAATTGGCTCTGCTATTAAATTTTATCTGGCTATAGTATGGTATATAAAAATTTTTAGAAATATATTGACTTATGAATAAGGGTTGATATACGATCAGAAACCGTTGCTTGGAATATTAAATAAACAAGATTACTATGACAGGCTGGGCAAATTTTGTAGGCGATAACATTATTACGTTCTAAAGTTCTTAATTCTTAAAGATAGCTGTTAGTTAACCTTTTGAATTTAGTGTAAAACGTATAAAGTTTGAGCTTGGTTAATCCAGTGTAGACTGGTTATTCTTGGTTATCCAAAATGGTTTTAAATTTCTTAAAAATTTAACCTAATAGTATTTAAGTAGCCGGTATGGTTAAGATGTCGCCATTAGCTTAATTTATGTGTTGGTTAAGCGGTGGTTTTTCACTAACAACACATCATAACATAGAGAATGATAGATGAATATATATGTGGGTAATTTGTCCTATAACATCACTGAAGCTGATTTAAAAGCTCTGTTTGCAAGCCATGGAGAAGTTTCCAGTGTGAGCATAATGACAGATAAATACAGTGGTGAATCGAAAGGGTTTGCTTTCGTCGAAATGCCGAAACAATCAGAAGCAGAGCAGGCTATTAAGGCCCTTAATGAAACTCCAGTTAAGGGGAGAAATATCAAGGTCAACCAAGCGCGCCCACGAAATGAGCGACCACAACGGAGACATCGATACTAACCGTTAATCTTCACTAATCGTTAATCTTCTGAAGTAGCCGTCCGCCCAGGTGTTAATCTTGTGGCGGCGGTTGCTAATTCTAAAGTGAAAAGTTAAATGGTCTATTTTAGCTGTTTGCAGTAATCAACTTTCCCTTTCCTTTTTCCTCATTATACCGATACTGCTTTTAACAAACTCATCCATCGTAAAATTGGAGAGACAAACTTGAGTTATCTTGGAATGATAAACTTAAGTTTGTTCCGCCGGTTGACTCGTCACTTTTTCACTGCCTTCACCCCTAGAGCCAATAAATCTGAGGTTAGGCTGGTTTACGCCACAGTTGATAACACCATTACAATTAATTGAGGAGAAAAGTTGATGATGAAACAGGACCCGATTTTAGATGAAATTAGACGTGTTCGCCACCACCTTTCGGCACAATTTGACCATGATCCGGTCAAATTGGTGGCACATTCTATGAAATTGCAAGAACGTCACCGGGACCGGCTGGTGAGGCCGGCTGAGGTAGATAATTCGGTAAATTTCGAGGTGCTTGAGAAGAATTTGGAGAGGGAGGAATAAACTCCCTTGTCCCCACGCGCTGGCATGAAAATGCAACTTGGTGCTGATATGTGAGATGGTCCGAATTAAAATTTTCCGAGGAACAAGAACAATTTAGGTTTCCCAAACCTTCGCGGTTTAGGAAACCTAAGATTCTACCGTAATTACAGAGGCTATCGCTTCAAGCGATAGCCTTTGTGAGGCTTCACCCAGATTTCAGAGCGACCCAAGGTTTTTTAAATTAAGCCAGTCTCAATGCCGGTATCACCGTAGCCATAGATTCAAAGTGCAACAACACCAAATTATGTTCGATAGCCACCCGGGCAATTAAACAGTCCGTTGTGCTGCGAATCGTCAGACCGCGACGACGACATAAGAAGTAAATACGTGCAGCTTCCGCAAAACTAGCCACTGGGTCAAGGGGATGATAAAAGGGTTGCTGACTGAAATAAGTCTGAAATTTCCGAAAATGTGCTTCGGCAGTAGCACCCTGTAGGATTTCTTGATAAATCGTAGCGGTTAACCCCACGACTTTCCCGACCATTAACCAAGTTTTTAGCTGGTCAACGGCTGGTCCTGGTTTCCCGTTTAAAAATTCTATCCAAACTGACGTGTCCACCAAATATTCATCCCCTTTTTCATTCTCCTTCTCCAATACGCAATCGCTTGTAATCATAATCGGCTTGTATTCCCCCTTGGCCATATAACTCCATCAAATTAGGCCACGGTAATGCTTGATGTTGTTTGACCAATTCCGTTAGGGCCAACGTGACTAATTCATTGAAATTCTTGACTTGGATAACTTGCCAGGCTGGTTTAACCAATTCTTCATTAACGGTGACCACTTCTCTCCTGGTTTGACCTCCTCAAATAAATGACTACGCGGTGCTTTGATGGTTTCAGTGTCATCACGGCCCCGGTGGATTTCAATTCTAAATCAAGGGCAATGGTTTCATGGTTACGGCACCTCCTCACCCATCCCTTGGCTTAGTGTAAAAACAATAGCCCCGCCGTAAGATAATTATACGACGGGGCTATCAGTTTTTCAAGAGGGTTTGAACCAAAGAAAGTTTGCCCACCCGACCTGGCTTGAAGCGAGGGCTTCGGTGACCAGCCAGTTTAATACTGGCATGTAGGGACGAGAACAATTTAGGTTTCCTAAACCTTCGAGGTTTAGGAAACCTAAGATTCTACCGTAACAATTTAGGTTTCCTAAACCTTCGAGGTTTAGGAAACCTAAGATTCTACCGTAATTACAACAGATGCTATCGCTCGAAGCGATAAGTACTGAAACAGAAATTCGGCGATATTTTCCCTCACCCCCGGCCTTTCTCCCAGAGGGAGAGGGGTGAAAGAAAATACAAAAAAATTTCTGCTTCAGTACTTATGCTTAACTTAATGGCATTACCCATATACGGGGGGTTCAGCCTCAATGCAATTAAGTTAACAACTTTATTGGTGGCGCAACAGTCAGGACTGGCAGTCCTAGCCAATCCCTTAACTCAATGGCATTAGGGGTCCACAACCTCAATCTGCTCCAGGATGATTCCTAGTCTTCTACTATCCAGGTTATTCATCTCGCTATAGTCGACTGGTCTCCATGAAGATAGCACATCAACCGTTATCTGCTCTACTCCAGACAGATTTTCTAAACTGATTTCTTGCTTAGTTTCTTGAGGAAAAACATACTCGGTCATCAATTGGCCATCGTAGTTAATTTGGAGACGACAATCTCCTCCAGCGGAAAAACTGGTCAACACACGTAGAACGAGTTTAGACCATTTTACCTCCTGGATGGAAATAGAAAAACGCTCAGTGGTCCATCTCATCAAAGGCGGAAAATTCTCTAAGTCGTATACTCCCTTAATTTTAGATACCACCTGTTTCTCACCAATATCCTCCTGTTGATTAATTCTACGATAGCCGTGCATACTTCTGAATAACCAAGCGGGGTAAAACAACTTAGCGGCAGCCAGTTTGTCACAGCGCAAAAACAAATTTTCACCATAAGCATCTTGGCGAACTTTACCTTGAGGATGTAAATCGGCGGTGAAAGAATAAATGTTCCCAAATGAGGCGTTGGTGACCAACTGATTCAATTCAGTCAGGGTATATTCTCTATTGTGTCTGCCATAAACGCCATAACCAGAATAAGGATCATAAAGATTTTCGCCGCGTTGTAATCGCTGGATATTTTCCAACCGGCACACGTTTGGGGTAGTCACAATCAATTTGCCATTCGGCTTCAAGACCCTATTTATCTCCTTGAGTGTCCATACTGGGTCAACCGTGAGATGTTCTAAAATCTCGGCAAAAATAACTACCTCAAAAGAACAATCCGTATACGGAAAATCTTCCTGTTCCACATTGAAATGCTTGAAGTGGAAGAGGTGGCTTTCCGAATATTTTTTACTATTCACCTGCTGGGAACCGTCATGACATTGACGCGCTTCAGAAAAATAATTGGCCAAAAACAAGTCATGTGGAGTGAATTTTTTTAGTAACAACGTTTGAAAATAAGGATTCGCTCCCAATTCCAGAATGTTGAGTTTACCTTCAGTGGGAATTAAAGAGAGCGTAATCAGATGTCGATTAAACGAGTCGTTCAAATAATTGACTCCTTCCTGTTCATTTCCCTTAAAGACATCAAAACTTAACAAATAATCTTTCAGTGATTCTATATCAGTAAACATAATTACGTGATTTCCTTTCTGGTAGTGCAAAGAAAGAGTGTTGCTGAGAGTTTGTCTGTAACAGCCCTTTACTTCATCAGGTCTTTTAGTTTCTGCTGAATCGGGGCTGCCATCGTGTTCATCTGCGCGTCGGATAAAATTCCTAACTGGTGCAAATTTTCTAACATCATCAGTTGCCCCAGCATGGCGGCCATCGCGTTTATCTGCGCGTCGGATAAAATTCCCAATTGGTGCAGATTTTCTAACACCACCAATTGCCCCTCAAGGAGTCCTTCGGCCAGGCCTTCGGCTTTGCCTTGATTATAAATATATTCGCTAATCGTGGTTTCCACAAATGCCATCTTGACCTCCTGTTTAATCTTCTGTAGGACCGGTTCGGGGACTTTATTTATGAGAATCTACCTGCCTGATTAGCGCAACGCCGTTCACTTCATCAGATCCTTTAGTTTCTGCCGAAACGGGGCCGCCATCGCGTTCATCTGCGCGTCGGATAACATTCCTAGTTGATGCAGATTTTCTAACACCAGTTGCCCCTCAAGGAGTCCTTTGGCCAGGCCTTCGGCCAGGCCTTCGGCTTTGCCTTGATTATAAATATGTTCGCTAATCGTGGTTTCCACCAATTCCATGTTGACCTCCTGTTTGGTAGTCCCTACCAACTAATGGAGGTATTAAAATCCAGGTGCTAACTTTCCTAAACTTTACCAGTTTTAGGTTTCCTAAACCTCACAGGTTGAGGAAACCTCGGCGATTCTAAGTTTCCTAAACCTCGAAGGTTTAGGAAACTTTGACTTTTGATAACTCATGGAGTTTTAATATCTCTATCTTGCCCCTCTAAATCCTTTAATAATTTATAAACATAAGCACGAAACGCTGGACTAATATATAGTAATATCCTTACCTATTTGTTCTGCAATGAATTTGGCCAGTAGGGATAACACCCCTTCGATGGGTGTTATCCCTCAGAACTCAAGTACCTTTGAGGACTGCCAGTCCTGACCGCGAGGTCACCCAGATTTTAGGACTACCCCCAATTCTAATTTACTATCTATTCGGTTTCGAGAATGAGCAAAGCGAATTTCCGAAACCGTATCAACACCTCCACTGGTTTGGAGGGACTATCTAAAATTTAGCTAAAGTTCTACTAATCGTTGACTGAGAGACACCGAAACGGCAAGCGAGTTCACTTGGGAAACTATCAGGCGACGTACTAATCTCTTGACGTAATTCTTCCGCATTGACTTTGCCACGCTTTAGACGCTCTCCAGGTAATGCCGCATACTCACCGGTGTTTTTATAATTCGCCACCCAGGCTTTGACCGTCACTGCCATTAAGTTAAGGAATCCCGCGGTCAGGTTTTAACCTTGAAGGTCTGGTTTTAGACCTTCAAGGTTTCTTTGGCCGGCGTAACTTAATGGCATTGGGCTTTGACCGTATGGTATAATGAACCTTAAACATCTGGATTGGCACTTTCCCATTAAGGAGCCAATTAATTACTCTTTCTCTTAAATCTATTATAGTAACTTATTTTATTACCCCTAAGATTGATTAATTTACTTAGACTATCACACTTTTATATATACTACAAACATCATTTTAATCATATAGTTATAAGCGGATATTACTATATCTATTGAAAATATCAGGAGTTAATGCTATTGTAAGTTAATTTTTATTTACTGGAAAAGTTAATCATGTCCACACCATTTTCACGCACCATACGTTCACTCGAATTCGAAAGTTCAAATAATTACCTGTCACAGATAGGATTATTAATCACGATATTATTAGCCCTCCTCTGGGGACAATGGTTTTTCACAGCCCCGATGTTATCTTATGAAGTCAGTCACGAAGTCTCGGTGACTAACGAAGAAGATACCATTATTCACATTCCTCAAGACCGTGTAGGTGCGGTCAGACCGCAACTGTTTCAGAAGAGAACCATTATGGCAAAGTTTCCTTCAAAGGTGATAGAAAGTATCCAGCCAGGTCAATCCGCGTTTCTACGCCTTGAGGGTAAAGGAAAATCAAGAGGTGCCATCGCTGTGGTGGTCGCTGAAATCATGAATTCGTCTGACCCAGAAACGGGTATCGTTAAATTACACACCATGATAGAAAGTGCCAAGTCATATCCTTTTACTGGAGATGAACAGGGTGAAATTTCTATCGAATACCACCGTGGTGTACCAGCCTATTTGGTATTACGCGCGTCGGGACTTTTGACCGAAACGCCACCAGTCTCTATTAGTCCACAACCACGTTACCATGATTTTTGATAATTCTCCCCCCAACCGGCGGTTCCTCGTCCCCGAAGTGGTACAAACTTCCGCGATGGATTGTGGACCAGCCGCCCTCAAGGCATTACTAGAAGGTTTTGGTATTCGTGTCAGCTATGGCCGTCTCCGCGAAGCCTGTCAAACCAGTGTGGATGGTACTTCCATTGATACCTTGGAAGTCATCGCTAACCAATTGGGTTTGGAAGCACACCAAATCATGGTGCCTCTCGATCATCTATTTTTACCCGAGGCTCAAGTGCTACCCGCGCTGACGGTAATACGTTTGCCCAATGGCCTAACGCATTTTGTCATCCTCTGGCGAATGCACGGACGTTTTATCCAAGTAATGGACCCAGGGATTGGTCGGCGTTGGTTGACTAAAACACAACTATTGGAAGAATTATATCGTCATACGCAATCCGTGCCGGTGGAAACCTGGTACGACTGGGCCAGTTCAGACGGCTTTTGTGACCCGTTACGCCAACGTTTGGCCGAATTAGAGGTAGCGGAATCCAAGCGCGAGGAGTTCATCCTGACCGCTTTGGCCACGGGGAATTGGAAAACCCTGGCGGCCCTAGATGCAGCTATTCGCATGACGGCTACCTTAGTGCGTACTGGTGGGTTACAAACTGGTCAGGAAGCTAGTCGGGTCTTGGCACGTTTTTTCAAGCCAGCCCAACTCACCGCTTCTGACACGGGCAGTCATATTCCATCCTCTTTCTGGTCGGTCACAACTCGACCTGAGAATGACACCCAGTTGTTATTCCAAGCCCCCGTCCTCATTCAAGTGAGTGGTTTGAAAACAGAACCGGCTACTGAAGATTTAGAGCGGTCTAAACCACCTCTGCCTCCGGAATTGGCAGCCGCACTGACTGAGTCAGTGAGTAGTCCAGAACGTCACCTCTGGCAGATGTTAAGGGCCGATGGTTTGCTAACCCCCAGTGTGCTGCTGATAGCGTTACTGTTGGCGACTCTTGGGGTCACCCTGGTGCCTTTATCATTTAAGTTCTTATTAGACATTGGTCAACATCTTAACTTGATTGATGAACGTCGGAGTGCGATCCAAGCAGTATTCGCTTGTTTGGTCATTCTGTTATTGTTGCAAGCTCCAATTTCCTTTATTGGTGCGGGTCTGGGACGACGTTTGGAAATCCGCTTGCGGTTAGCCTTTCTGCAAAAAATTCCTCGTCTAGGCGACCACTATTTTCACAGTCGGTTAACTTCAGATATGACCGAACGAGCTTATGGGCTCATGGTTATCAACCAGTTGCCCCAACTCGCAATTAGCTTGTTGCAATTAATGTTTACTGTAGTATTGACGACGATAGGTATTATTCTCTTGAGTCCAGACAGTTTGTGGTTAGCCGTTTTAGCCGCTGGGGTGGCGATAGGGATGTCATTCCTGATGCAACCGGTGTTAACCGAACAAGATATGCGCTTCCGGACCCATGAGGCCGCCTTAAGTCGTTTTTACCTAGATGCCCTCTTGGGATTAGTCCCGATTCGTACCCACGGAGCCGCCCGGGCCTTGCGCAGTGAACATGAGAGTTTACTCGTTCACTGGTTTCATACGGGTTTAGAGTTTGCCCAAGTTCGATTACTCGTTATCGCTGTTGAATTAGTAGTTAATACTGGTTTTGCGGTCTGGATTATCTTTAGCTATGTGGAACAAGGTGGTGAAACTAGCGGGGTGTTAGTTCTCCTGTATTGGACGCTCAGATTACCTGCTCTGGGGATGCAGATAGCCAATCTCGCCCAACAGTATCCTATGCTGAGGAATCGCGTCTTACGTTTGTTAGAACCGTTGAATGCGCCAGCAGAGACCGAAATGTGGTATGACCCACAGACGATGGTTTCTGTCTCTGCGGAGGTGAAGCAAACGGAGGGTGTGGCAATTGAATTGCAAGGGGTGCAAGTGCAAGCTGGGGGACATCCGATTTTACATGATATTTCGGTGAATATTACGGCGGGTGAACAGATTGCCATTGTTGGGTCGTCGGGGGCCGGGAAATCCAGTTTAGTTGGATTGCTATTAGGTTGGTATCATCCCGCTGACGGTATAGTTTTGGTGGACGGCGAGTTATTACAAGGAGAGCGTTTACAGACTTTGCGTCGGGAAACTGCTTGGGTGGATCCTGCGGTCCAAATTTGGAATCGGTCGTTGCGTGATAATCTTTATTATGGTACTCACGGCGTAGCAGAATCATTTCAGACGATTATAGAACAAGCCGATTTATTAGAGATTTTGGAGAAATTACCCGATGCTGAACCAATGTCGCTAGGTGAAAGCGGTGGCTTAGTGTCTGGTGGCGAAGGACAACGAGTCCGTTTAGGACGCGCCATGCTTCGGCCTGGGGTCAAGTTAGTCATCTTGGATGAACCATTTCGTGGTTTAGACCGGGATAAACGTCGGTTGCTGTTAGCCCGTGCCCGTCAATATTGGGAAGAGGCAACCTTGATATTTATTTCCCATGATGTCGGTGATACGCAAACGTTTAAGCGAGTTTTAGTGGTAGAAGAAGGACGCATTGTGGAAGACGACTCGCCCACCGTGCTTCTGGCACAACCAGAGTCACGTTATTACACGTTGTTAGCGGCAGAGAAGGCGGTGCGTCAGGAATTATGGGAAGGGAAGGAATGGCGACATTTGTGGTTGGAGAAGGGAGAGTTGCGGGAATTGTAAGGTGGTGAGGATTGAATAAACCTGACAGGTCTTTGAGATCTGTCAGGTTTGGTCATAACTACTACCTGGCTTTAGTCAGGAAAAGGACGACCTCTGACGTGATTTGCGTCTGTGTTTGCCCCGCCCCGGGTACCGGTAGAGATTCTCAGCCCGACACATTTGTTGTTGGCCACTACCGTCCGAAGTTTCGGTTGAGTAGCGTTGGCTATTTTACTCGATGTATGATTTATTTTAGGCATTTTATTAATGTATAATCAGAAAGTTATAGTAATATCCTTATCCAGTTGTCCCATAATGAGTTTGGCCAGCCAGC
>DZAL01000048.1:13940-32252 GCA_022729575.1 Thiomargarita sp. | reverse complement strand
TTGGAAGACTCTCATAGACACCAAGCCCGTTTGGGCTTAAGTTGATAGATATGGGCAACGATAAACCTGTTGCCCACCCTACACAGACTTAAAAAATCTATCTCTTCAATCAACCTAACTCAAAATCAACCAATGACTATGAACCAACCACAACGCCAATTTGCTATATTTGCTATATTATCCCTGTCAGGGCTTCTTCTCGTTCTGGGAGTTCTCTTGACCAGTTTGACGGCCTGTTCAGCAGACCAACCGCCACCACCCTCAAAAGACCAACCACCGCCATCAGCAATGGACCAAACACCGCCACCACCAGCAACCGAAGGCTCCACCACTCCGTCCACGGGTTCGTTATGGGACAATCTCAAAGATAAAGCCGGTGACGGTCTCACGGATGCCAATACGTTATTGGGCGGTCTCAAAGATAAAGCCGGTAGCAGTCTCACGGATGCCAAAAACTGGTCCACGGACAAGTTAAATGATACCTTGGGAGAATTTACGAACGCTCTTCCAGTCATTCAAAAGCCGGTTTTGAAGCCTCGGAAATCGCTGTCACCATGAGTTTGATACCCACCTTGGCCTTGGAATTTAAACCAGTCAAGGTCATCACTCCTGAAGAACAGGCGAAGATTTTGAAGGCGCACGAGGACCAGAAAATCTGGTCTTACATTCGGCAATCGTTATTTAAGATTTATAGTCTTCAATTTGGTAAATACAAAATTGCCTTTGCCGAAATTGCGTTGACGGTGCCACCGACAACCACCGTCAGATTGTCACCGGAGACTCCGAAATAAGCACGTAGGTTGTGGGAACAAAGCAAGCGTAGCTAGGGTGGACAACAGGTTTACCGTTGCCCACCACTTCAAGGAGTGGATTGGTGGGCAAATCAACACTTGCCCACCCTACCTGGCTATTGATAAAAATACTATATTAATGTTGATTTGGAAGTAAAACTATGACATAATTATTTGGATTTGATCTCCGTCAGCTAAAATTTTTAAAGGTTTACTATGAAACTATCGTTACGTACTTTATCGCCTTCAATGTTCATCGGTTTAACATTATGTTTTTTGCACAATACTGGCTTAACAGATGGTATGCCCGTGTCAGAGATCCGTATTGGTTATCAAAGGTACGGTACGCTCATCTTCGTCAAAGCTCGGGAAAATTTAGAAAAACGGTTGGTACCATTGGGTATTACCATTAAGTGGCAGGAGTTTGTGGCTGGCGTTGAAATACTAGAGGGGTTCAAAAATGGAGACTTGGACTTCGGGGTGGTTGGAGAAACGCCACCGGTATTTGGTCAAGCGGCAGATGTGCCTTTTGTTTATATCGCCTATGAGCCACCGTCTCCACAAACTGAGGCCATTTTGCTACCAAAAAATTCACTGATTCAGAATCTAGCAGACCTTAAAGGTAAAAGAATTGCCGTGCATAAAGGGACCAATGTGCATTATTTGTTATTGAAGGCTCTGGAAAAGGCCAAACTCGGTTTGAATGAGGTACAGATTATGTATATGCCACCATACCCAGCCGGCTGGGAGGCGTTGCAAAATGGGAGTGTGGAGGCTTGGGCCATTTGGGATCCTATTCTCGCGGACGCGCAATTATCTTTAGGGGCCAAAATATTGGTTGATGGCCAGGGGTTGGTACCTGGTCATCAGTTTTACCTGAGCCGCCGTGAGTTTGTTGACCAAAATCCAAAAATTATCGATCTACTGATGGCAGAAATTGCGCGAATCGGTGTGGGCATTAAACAGTATCCTAAAGCCGCGGCAAAATTTCTAGCGCCACAAACCGGTATTAAAGTAGAAGTACTGGAAACGGCGTTTACTCGTATGAATACCGGTATACAATTTATCGGGCCCGAGGTTATATTGGTGCAACAACAAATTGCCGATACATTTTATCGAGTTGGGTTGATACCCAAAAGAATAAAAGTAAGTGATGCCGTAAAGTTAATGTCGCCTCTAACTGTAAAGTGAGAGTCCCAGATTTGACAGTCCCAGATTTGACAACTTTAAAAAAGTTGTCAAATCTCGACAGTCCCAGGTTTCAAGAAGTTGATTCAATCGGGTTAACTTGGGCTGGTAGTCGCATGATAAAAGTGCTGCCTTGTCCAATTTGACTTTCTACTATTACATCTCCTCCCATGATTTGAGAAAATTGTTTGGTAATGGCTAGTCCTAAACCACTGCCACCATAGCGACGGGTGGGGGAGGAATCGATTTGGGTAAACGCTTGAAACAAGCGTTGAATTTGTTCGGCAGTCATCCCAATGCCTTGGTCGGTGACACGAAAAATCACCCAGTCAATGCTGTCGATGGATTCGCGATAGACGGTTAGTATGATGGTACTTTGTTGTGAAAATTTATTGGCGTTGCTTAAGAGGTTCAGTAAATTTTGGCGAACTTTAGTCAAATCAGCCGACATGGTGCCCAACGCACTGTCGCATTTGATTTTTAAAATATTGGCTTGTTTTTCCAAAAGAGGAGTAATGGTGGTTGCCACATCTTGAATCATTGGAGTAATGTCAAAAGTCTCAATATATAAATCCATCTTGGCGGATTCTAGTCGTGACATATCAAAGAGGTTGTTGATTAAATCTAATAAGTGATAACTGGCACCATGAATTTTCTGTAAGTCTGGGATAAAATCGTCTTGCCCACGCTCACGAGCGTCTTCTTGTAGCATTTCAGTATAGCCAATGATTGCATTCATGGGGGTCCGTAATTCGTGACTCATGTTGGCTAAAAATTGAGTCTTCGCTTGATTGGCCGCTTCGGCTTGCACTTTTGACCGTTGCGATTCTAGCTTATATTTTTGAATTTCCACTCGGGCTTTTTGAATTTGTAACCGGGCCTTTTGAGATTCGGAGCGAGAATTTTGTACTTCTGTACCCAATCTAGTAATATCGGTATTTCGTTGCTCCAATAGTTTAGTTTGGTCCGTTTGAACATTCCTGGTATTCTGTAACCGCTTGATACATTCGTTTTTTTCCATATTGACTTTAGCCAATTGGGAAGCTATTTTGATAAATGCTTCAGCCAGTTTGCGTAATTCAAATACACCTACCTGTGAAAACACCGGTTTTTCACCGGGGTGTCCTGTGAGTTGTATAGCGGTTTGTAAGAGTTGTCTCAACGGAAGAATAAGCATTTGCTGAAATACCAAGACCATTATTCCGAATAAGCAGATTAGAGCGGAGGTCAAGAAGATAACACTAAACAAGCTAAATTCTCGACTTTGTTTTAATTCGCTCGTTTTTTGATAACTGATCAAAGTCCAGGGTAGAGATTGCAATTTTTTCGAGGAGACTGTGTAATTTTCGCCAGTTTTACTTTTGACTTCTTTATAATTAATGTCCTGGTTTAACACGGTTTTCCAGTATCCAGTTTCCATCTCGCTACTGTATAAGGTGAAAGCATTGCGGTCCGTGGCATTCAAAAAGTCCAGCCGCAAATTGGACGGCGGGGCGATTCTGGTTAATAAAATTCCTGATTGATAATCGGCCAAAAATAAGCCGCCAGTGTCTCCAAATTTTTTATCTTCGATATCTTCAAAAAACGTATCGACCAAAATACTCACTCCAACCACTCCTTTAAACGCACGGTGCTCATAAAGAGCTTCACTGACACTTAACATTGCCAATTCGCTATAATCGCTGTCTATATAAATTGGCGTGACTTGAATGCCTTGATTTTGCTTGCTCAAATAGTACCAAAATTTACGTGGATCATTGGCATAATTGGTCTCTTCCCAAACTCGAGATCTCATATATTGGGGCTTGTTATATCTGACCGTGTCGCGAAGTGCGCTATCTTTATGCACGACTAACAAATATCCCCGGCGATTAAAATATTGACGCGCCTTAGATGGCTCTAAAGCCAAATAGTTACTATAGTGGTTATTTTCAAATTGAAGATTTTCCATCATAATTTGTTTGAGAAAATTTAGATTGTCCTCATTGGTACCTTGAGGATTGTCCAAAATGGAAACATATCCTTCTAAACGACGGACACTTTGTTTAGCTACTTCAATTTCTTGGTCCAATTGTTGGGCATTTTGCTCTACCGTTTGCCGTAATTCAGAATATAACAATTCATTTTGTAGCAATGTATGCTGGTGAAAAAACAAAGTAATGGTAAATAATAGGATTGAAGTAATCATTCCTAAAAAGGTTAACAAAATAGCCTTGATACTTAATGTCTTATAGTCAATTTGAAGTATCTTATTGAAAATAGCTTTTGGTGAGATTCGGCTCATAATGCCCCAATTATATATAAATGTATTACTGAAAATGTAAGCGTTAGAATAGTATAATAGGAAAACGATAAACTTTAGCCAATACTCAAATCCATATTAATCGTTATTAAAATTCAGTATAATTCTCGTGCTTCAAGAGATGCCTATTGATTTGATTTAATGATTTATAAATGATAAATATCATGATGCTTTCCCTAATTTACTTTTTAATCGAGATTTGACTACTTTTCGAAAATTGTCAAATCTGGTTCAACTTAGGGTGGTAGTATACCGACTAACTTTAAAAATGACAGGTAGTTTTCTATATTCTGAGTTAAATGTCTGGTAAATCTTAGCTACCAACCACTTTTAGAAAATTTAGACCTTTCTGGAAGTTACGCTGGTTTGTGCGTCACCGTTCTAAACATAATAATTCTAAACATAATGACATTAATTATTTATGTGTATTTCGGCATTTCACATATTATTAGTATAAATAATAACCTGTTGTAGCTGAACCATTATCATAGCTTGAATTATTAAGTTATTTATATGAAAAATAAATAAAAAATATCAAAATACCAAACTGACTAGCGAGACTTCTTCCAATCTTAATATGATTATGTTAAGCTATTTTATTGGCTCGGTGGATAGCTAATTAGCCAGTGGCGTGGCACACTCATAATTTGGCTATAAATCAAGGCCATTACCATAATGAATCACCTTATATTTTAAATATGACCTCAGTAAATTATCCGCTTCAACTCAATTTAGGAAGTGGCAAAGACTTTCGTGAAGATTTTTTAAATGTTGACATTAAAGATTATTGGAATCCCGATATTGTCGTCGATTTAAATTCACCTTTTCCCCCAGGTGACAGTTCATGGTTTCAAACGATTCGTTTTGGTACGGTCCAGATAACTAAAAATACTTTTCAGAAAATTATCGCCCTCGATTTATTAGAACATGTTCATAATCTTACTACATTGATGACCAGTTGCCTGGAGCTATTGGTAGTCAATGGCGAATTTAATATTTTAGTCCCTTATGACTTATCTCATGGCGCGTGGCAAGACCCTACTCATGTTCGAGCTTTCAACGAAAAAAGTTGGCTTTACTATAATGAATGGTTTTGGTATTTAGGCTGGACCGAAGCTAAATTTGAAGTGGAGGAACTGATTTTTGAACCGAGTGAATTAGGTGCAAAATTGCTCACTCAGGGAATGCCACAAGCCGAATTGTTACGTACTCCGCGGGCTATCAACTATATGCGAGTAAAGTTGAGAAAAGTGTGGTTAACTGACCATGACCGACAAATTTTGTCTCGTCTGCAACAAAGAAGAATGACCCGAGTGCCGCCGCCGCTTACTTTCCAGCCAGCATTCAAACCACTGCCGCCGGCCATCAAATTTGCTGTGGCGATAGTATCTCCTCCTAATTATATTCACCAGGAGGCTTTTCGGGAAGTGGCGGAAACAGTACATTATGGTTTATTAGAATTAGGCTATGATTCGGTACTGACTCGTATCACCACGGCTGCTGATTTTTTACCACCACGTACACATATTTTATTAGGAGCTAATCTCCTATCGGCCGCTCCCTTCCAACCGCCTGCCAACTCGATTCTGTATAATTTAGAACAAGTCCAAACCGATTCGCCTTGGTTTACGCCGGCGCGGCTAAAACTCTATCAAACTTATTCCCTCTGGGATGGCAGTGCCAAAAATATTGAACAATTTGCACGCTTGGGAATCACCGCAGTACAACTGGTCCCCATCGGCTATGTTCCCCAATTAAGTCGGATTCCAAATGACCCAGTAGAAGATATTGATGTGCTCTTCTATGGCTCACTCAATCCGCGCCGCCGCCAAATTATCGAAGCTTTGACCGCCGCCGGCATTCAAGTCGAAACCGTGTTTGGTGTATACGGTCAAGACCGTGACCAATTAATTGCGCGTGCCAAAATCGTACTGAATATTCACTTTTATGAAACCAAATTATTTGAAATGGTCAGAGTATCATATTTACTGGCCAATCGTAAATTTGTCATTTCTGAATCTGGCAATGAGCCGGCGGAAGAAGCGACCTGGGCCACTGGCATAGTCTTTACTGATTATAATCAGCTGGTAACTAACTGTTTAAACTATCTCACTCGTCCATTGGAAAGGAGACAAATCGCACACCAAGGCTTTAATTTAATAATTCAACGTTCTGAATCGAATTACTTGAAGCCGGCTATCCAACATTTGTTGGCGCAAGTCTCACTTTGAATCGGTTTGACTTACCCAACACTTATTTATCACCTATATAATTTAAATTAAGAGGCAATTATCCTACCATGTTTAGTGTTACACAACGCATTGCTCAAGAGTTGACGGCACAAGAATACCAAGTACAAGCGGCAATTCGTTTACTCGATGATGGTGCTACCGTACCTTTTATTTCCCGTTATCGTAAAGAAGTCACGGGCGGTTTAGACGATACTCAATTACGTACTTTAGAAGAGCGGTTACGTTATCTGCGCGAATTAGATGAACGTCGTGAAGTTGTTCGAAATAGTATTCGTGAACAAGGTAAACTGTCAGCAGAACTAGAAATCTTGATTCAAGATGCCGATACCAAAACTCGTTTAGAAGATTTATATCTCCCCTATAAACCCAAACGTCGTACCAAAGCTCAAATTGCTAGAGAACTTGGTTTAGAACCTTTAGCTTTGGAATTATTGAATAATCCTACAGTAATACCAGAAGAGGTGTCGGTAGTTTACATTAATAACGAAACAGGTATTAATGACTACAAACAAGCGTTAGATGGCGCTCGACAAATTCTCATGGAAACCTTTGCCGAAGAAGCGGATTTATTAGAAAAACTGCGGGAATACGTGTGGGAAAATGCCAATTTTACCGCCAAAGTAGTAGAGGGTATGGAAGAAGCCGGCACTAAGTTTTCTGATTATTTTGACTATCAGGAAGCGATTAAAGAAATCCCTTCACATCGCGCTTTAGCCCTGTTTCGTGGCCGTAAAGAAGGTATTTTGCAATTAAGTTTAGCTATTGACGATAATCCATCAACCGCTGATCTTGCCAATACTTCCAGTGAAACCCCAACCCATTCAGCCAATTCCAATTTGTGTGAACATATCATTGCTCAACATTTTCAGCTGTCGAATCAAAATCGACCAGCCGATGCTTGGTTACTGGAAACCGTGCGCCTGGCCTGGCGCTTTAAAATTCGCTTGCATTTAGATTCGGAATTAATGACACGATTACGAGAAACCGCGGAAACGGAAGCCATCAAAGTATTTGTCAGTAATCTTCACGATTTGTTGTTAGCCGCCCCAGCAGGTCCACGAGTAACCATTGGTTTAGACCCTGGTTTACGTACCGGCGTGAAAATGGCCGTTATTGATAACACCGGTAAATTAATCGATACTTCTACGTTATATCCACATCCGCCCCATAATCAATGGCATGAATCAATTGCATTATTGGTCGCTTGGATCAAAAAATACCAGGTCGAATTAATTAGCATTGGCAACGGCACTGGCTCAAGAGAAACTGACAAATTGGTCTCTGAATTAAGTAAAAAACATCCAGATTTGGGCGTGCATAAAGTCATTGTCTCAGAAGCGGGTGCTTCAGTCTATTCCGCCTCTGAACTGGCCGCCCAAGAATTTCCCAATTTAGACGTGACACTACGTGGTGCCGTTTCTATTGCCCGTCGGTTGCAAGACCCACTGGCCGAATTAGTGAAAATCGATCCCAAGTCGATTGGAGTAGGTCAGTATCAACATGATGTCAGTCAAACTCAACTGGCCCGGAGTTTGGATGCGGTGGTAGAAGATTGCGTTAACGCGGTTGGTGTTGATGTTAATACCGCCTCCGTTTCATTACTAAGTCGTGTCTCTGGTCTCAGTGCCAATTTAGCACGCAATATCGTGGCTTTTCGCGATGAAAATGGACCATTCTCCAATCGAATCATCTTTCGACAAGTGCCGCGCTTGGGCGAAAAAACCTTTGAACAAGCCGCCGGTTTTTTGCGCATTATGAACGGTGACAATCCACTCGATGCTTCAGCAGTCCACCCAGAAGCTTACCCTGTGGTAGAACAAATTTTGGCCAAACATCACAAATCGCTCAAAGAAGTCATCGGTAATACTCCCTTTTTACGAAATTTGATGCCAGAAGCATTGACCAATGAAGTTTTTGGAATCCCTACGGTGACTGATATTCTGAAAGAGTTAGAGAAGCCAGGGCGGGATCCACGGCCAGAATTTAAAACAGCCGTATTTTTAGAAGGTGTAGAAAGTTTGGAAGATTTGCAAGCCAACATGATTTTAGAGGGTGTCATTACCAATGTCACTAATTTTGGCGCTTTTGTTGATGTTGGAGTGCATCAAGATGGTTTGATTCATATTTCGGAACTTTCTCACAGCTATGTTAAAGACCCGCGTGAGGTGGTTAAAGCGGGCGAGGTAGTAAAAGTGAAAGTGGTTGAAATCGATTTAAAACGGCGACGGGTAGCTCTAAGCATGAAACTAGAAAATCCTCGATTAGCCATGTTAGCGAAACGACGCGAAGCTTTTTCTTTAAATAATCAACCGAGAACTCATACCGCGGTTAAGCCTGTTGAGCGTACACCATTACCGAAAAAAGAACCTCCGAAAATCGAAAAAAAGGATCGTCAAACCGCTTTTACTGGAGCGATGGCCGAAGCTTTTGCGAATGCGCGAAAACGTTAATCTGTACCACCCCCTGCCCCCCTCCTTATTAAGGAGGGGAGTTGTTCCTGCCAACTTAGTTGGCGCGTACTCCCCTCCTTAACAAGGAGGGGAGTTGTTCCTGCCAACTTAGTTGGCGCATACTCCCCTCCTTAACAAGGAGGGGAGTTGTTCCTGCCAACTTAGTTGGCGCATACTCCCCTCCTTAACAAGGAGGGGCAGGGGGTGGTTGAATTAACCGCGCATAAAGTAAATAAATATAAACAATCCCGCGCTTAAAGTAGGCTTGCTATACAACTTCAATTATCGTAAAATATAATTCATTTATAAAATTTCTGGTAGCCACACCATGCCAAAACGTACTGATTTAAAAAGCATTCTTATCATTGGTGCCGGCCCAATTATTATTGGACAAGCCTGCGAATTTGATTATTCTGGTGCCCAAGCCTGTAAAGCATTGCAAGAAGAAGGTTATCGTGTTATCCTAGTAAACTCTAATCCTGCTACCATTATGACAGATCCCGGCCTGGCTGCCGCTACTTATATTGAGCCTATTACCTGGCAAACGGTGACGCGAATTATTGAACGTGAACGCCCCAATGCTTTACTACCTACTATGGGAGGACAAACCGCATTAAATTGTGCCTTGGAATTACAGCGTGAAGGCGTTTTAGAAAAATATGGCGTGGAAATGATAGGCGCTTCCATTGAAGCCATTGAAAAAGCTGAGAATCGTGAGAAATTTCGTGATGCGATGCGTAATATTGGGTTAGAAACTCCCAATTCACTGATTGTCCACAATCTGGAAGAAGTTTCCAACGCCCATACTCAGATGGGGCTACCATTGGTTATTCGACCCTCATTTACATTAGGCGGTACTGGTGGTGGGATTGCTTATAATCGTGAAGAACTTAACCTTATTTGTGAACGTGGCCTAGAATTATCTCCGATTCACGAGTTACTCATTGAAGAATCTGTAGTGGGGTGGAAAGAGTTTGAAATGGAAGTAGTACGAGATCGAAAGGACAACTGTATTATTGTCTGTTCGATTGAAAATCTTGACCCCATGGGAATTCATACCGGTGATTCTATCACCGTGGCCCCGATTCAGACTTTAACCGATAAAGAATATCAAATCATGCGAGATGCCTCCATTTCCGTGTTGCGAGAAATTGGAGTGGACACCGGTGGTTCCAATGTCCAATTTGCCATCAATCCCCAAGATGGACGCATGATGGTTATCGAGATGAATCCACGGGTTTCTCGCTCCTCGGCCCTAGCTTCTAAAGCCACGGGGTTTCCGATTGCCAAAGTTGCTGCCAAATTGGCCGTTGGTTACACCCTCGACGAATTGGCCAATGAAATTACGGGTGGAGTTACGCCGGCTTCCTTTGAGCCCACCCTTGACTATGTGGTAGTTAAAATTCCACGCTTCAATTTTGAAAAGTTTCCACAAGCCGAGCCAGTCTTGACGACTCAAATGAAATCCGTGGGAGAAGTGATGGCCATTGGCCGGACTTTTCAAGAATCTTTACAGAAAGCCTTGCGTGGGTTAGAAACCGGAGTGAATGGCTTAGATGAACAGTTAGACCCTAGTTTAGATGGAATTTCCCAAGCCGTTCGAGATGTCCTCCGCCATGAATTAGAAGTCCCAGGACCAGACCGATTATGGTATATTGCTGATGCGTTTCGAGCCGGTTGGACCGTGGAAGATGTGCATCGGTTTACCGCCATTGATCCTTGGTTTTTAATTCAAATTGCCAACTTAGTGGACGAAGAAGGGAGCTTATGCGTAGGTTGCTTGTCTAATATGGCACCAGCGAGGATGCGAGAATTAAAACGTAAAGGCTTTTCCGACCGGCGACTGGCACAGTTGTTACATGTCAACGAACAAGAAATACGAGAATTTCGACATCGTCATCAGCTACGTCCGGTGTATAAACGGGTTGATTCGTGTGCGGCTGAATTTGCAGCTACCACGGCTTACCTGTATTCTACTTATGAGGAAGAATGCGAGGCTAATCCGACGCAGCGCGATAAAATTATGGTGCTGGGAGGAGGACCCAATCGAATTGGTCAAGGCATTGAATTTGACTATTGCTGTGTTCAAGCCGCCTTAGTGTTGCGTGAAGATGGTTATGAAACGATCATGGTCAATTGCAATCCCGAGACCGTTTCCACCGATTATGATACTTCAGACCGACTCTATTTTGAACCCTTGACGCTAGAAGATGTATTAGAAATTGTCGAAGTCGAAAAACCTAAAGGGGTGATTGTTCAATACGGTGGACAAACGCCTTTAAAATTAGCGAAATCGCTGGAAGCTGCGGGGGTACCGATTATTGGCACCTCCCCGGAATCGATTGATTTGGCCGAGGATCGAGAGCGCTTTCAACAACTGGTGGATCGCTTAGGATTGCGACAACCGGCCAATCGTACTGCGCGTAACACGAATGAAGCCTTAACACTGGCCAATGAAATTGGCTATCCCCTAGTAGTACGACCTTCCTATGTATTAGGCGGGCGAGCGATGGAAATTGTGTATACCCAAGACGAGCTTAAAGGCTATATGCGACAAGCCGTGGCGGTGTCTAATGATTCGCCGGTATTACTAGATCGTTTTCTCGACGAAGCGATTGAAGTCGATGTTGACGCGATTTGTGATGGCCAACGGGTATTAATTGGTGGAATTATGGAACATATTGAACAAGCTGGCATTCACTCCGGTGATTCCGCTTGCTCGTTACCTCCTTACGGATTATCACCGATGATTCAAGACCTGTTGCGAGAACAAATGACGCGGTTGGCCCTGGAATTAAAGGTAGTGGGATTAGTCAATGCTCAATTTGCACTCCAACATCAAACCGTTTATGTGTTGGAAGTAAATCCACGGGCTTCTCGCACCGTACCATTTGTCTCGAAAGCCACAGGTTTATCCTTGGCCAAAATTGCGGCCCGTTGCATGGTCGGACGTAGTCTAGTCGAACAAGGCATCACACAAGAATGTATTCCCAGTTATTATTCCGTGAAAGAAGCGGTGTTTCCCTTTGTCAAATTTGTCGGTGTCGATCCCGTGTTAAGTCCAGAAATGAAGTCGACCGGGGAAGTCATGGGAATTGGGCGTAGTTTTGGCGAAGCGTTTGCCAAGTCTCAACTAGCCGCCGGTGTCAATTTACCTCGTGCGGGCGTAGCGTTGTTAAGTGTCCGTGACGCGGACAAACCAGCTCTGGTCGATGTAGCCCGCGGTCTCCTTGAATTGGGATTTGAATTAGTGGCCACTCGTGGGACCGCGGTCAGTTTGGCACAAGCAGGTATTGTCTGCACTCTCGTCAATAAGGTGACGGAAGGTCGTCCACATATTGTGGACCAAATTAAAAATGAAGAAGTTCATTTTATTGTTAATACCACGGAAGGCAGACAGGCTATCGCTGATTCGTTTTCAATTCGTCGCACGGCGTTACAACACAAAATTACTTACACTACCACCATTGCAGGGGCTCGAGCCACCTTGTTGGGACTCAAGGCCTTAGATAAGGTAGAAGTCAATCGTTTACAAGATTTACATAAAGAATTATCCGGGAGAATGACATGAACAAATCACCAATGACAGTACGAGGTGCCCAAAAATTACGGGAGGAATTGCATGAATTAAAAACGGTGGCACGACCACGAGTGATTCAAGCTATTGCGGAAGCGCGTGCTCACGGTGATTTAAAAGAAAATGCCGAATATCATGCAGCACGGGAACAACAGGGTTTTATCGAAGGTCGGATTGTGGAATTAGAAAGCAAATTAGCGATTGCTGAAATTATAGATGTACACAGCATCAATGCTGGCGACAAAATTGTGTTTGGCGCCACCGTGGATTTGGTTAACGTGGATACAGAAGAAGAAGTGACTTATCAAATTGTGGGTGATGATGAGGCCGACCTCAAAGCTAATCTTATTTCAATTAGTTCTCCGATTGCGCGGGCCTTGATTGGCAAACATCAAGATGAGATAGCGACCGTAAAAGCTCCGGGCGGAGATAAAGAATATGAAATTATAAAGGTAAGGTACGTTTAGATTTGACAACTTTTCAAAAAGTTGTCAAATCTTAGTCCTGGTTTAGATTTGACAACTTTTCGCAAGTTGTCAAATTTTAGTTCGGGTTTAGATTTGACAACTTTTCGCAAGTTGTCAAATCTTTAAGTTCTCGCAAATTTGGAAAATCTGGCTCGCATTCACTTATGGAAATCAACGATTACTACCGGTTGCTAGAATTAACACCGCAAGCTAGTCAGGAAAAAATTAAGCAATCTTATCGCAGACTGGCCAGAAAATTTCATCCTGATGTGAGTGAGGACCCGCAAGCTGAATCGAAATTTAAATTGATTAAAGAGGCTTATGAGGTTTTGAGTAATCCTCAATCACGGTTGGCTTATAATTATGAACGCACGGTACTGAAACCTTATAGTTATGCTTGGTGCTATGCCAAAATCAGTGAACAACTGCGCTTAATAGCCAAAATTCGGGCTAGGGCCAATGCTCAACATCGTGTCAATGCTCAATTTTACAGTCGAAAAAATACCGAAACTAATATACCTCCTTCACCTATGAATACTGTGAATACTGCTCCAAAATCACGTCTCAATAAAAAGTGGCTTTACCTGGTTAGTGGCCTAATTTTTATGGTCGCAGTGATTATAACTACCAGTATGCTTTTAGAACGAGTCAAAAATTGGCGCTCTGAACAAAAAATGATGGTAGCCGTGCTACAAAATGATGAAACCGGCGTGAAAAATTTAGAGGGTTCTGATTTAGCTACCCAAACTAAAATTCTGCAATACGATGGCGTGAAAAAAGCATTGGTGAATTTCTACCTCACTCATCCGACTGAGAAAGATCTGCTTAGTCGTTTGGGTGCGTTTGACCAGGGTTTACAGCAAGAATTATTTGCTGATGATGAGGTGCAATCGACGTTACTGGCGTATTATCAAACATCGATCGACAAAGCGGTTAAACAAGACGATTTTATTAGTGCCTTTAAAATTTTGGCATCCGTGAAAGAAAAATTGCACAACTCCCCAAAATTTACCGAGCAATACGAGAGCCTGCGAAAGCAAAAAGTACAACGATTATCGATGTTAACTCAGCAATATATGGCTTGCGTTGAAGATAGCCAAGCACCGTTATTGGAACGTACTCATTGTATGACCGAAGCGCGAGACAAAATAGAACAAATAGGGCTCGAACATACTTTACCTACCGATACCAATTTACCTACTTTGTATGCCAATGCGGTAGAGCAATCGTTAGCTACTAAAAATTATACCCAAGTGGAATCTTTGTTGGCCGATTGGGAAAAATTAATGCCGGAAGCCAGTGAACAACGTAATCGGTTTCGCGATTTATTAAATCAATATCGTCAAATGGATAGTTTGGTAGCCAGTTTGGTTAGTCAAGAAAAATCTAAAATCATTTTCGCATTGACTCAGGCCACTAAACTAGATGAAGCGTTGCAAAAGGAATTATTTAGTTTACCGCAAGTACAACAAAGTCTGTTGCTTTACCATTTAGAAGAGGCTTTAAAATTATGGAAAAAACCAGCACGAGAAAATATGGCAGTTACGGAGGGAACGACTTTCAGCACGGAAGACTTTCAAAAATTGGTCGCGGAAGTACGCCATAAATCGGCTACTTCGTCAACCTTGCCCTCTTCAATAAACATAGTAAACCCGGTAGTTGATAAACCTGTCACCCCCGCGGCGGAGGCTAAAGAGGCCAAAAACCAGGAAGCTAAAGAGGAAGCTAATCACCAGCCTCCGACTATGGCTACCTCCGTTAAAATAGCTAATTTGTTGAGTGAATGTCAAGCACATTTTGAAGCTAATCGTTTAACCACCGGTGATGACGATAATAGTAATACCGCGCTGTCTTGTTATCAAACAGTTTTGCAAATGGAACCAAATAATTCCGAAGCTCAAACGGGTTTCAATGCCATTGAACGCCGCTATCAAAGATGGGCGGAAACCGCTTTACAAAATAACCAATTGAATAAGGCAAAAGGTCATATTGCCACTTTAGAAAGAATTAATCCACGCTCCAAAGTGCTGGCTCAGTTACGACAAAGTTTAAGAGCCGCATTTAATCGGTCTAAGCCAGAATCATCGTCCGAAGAACGTAATAATAAATCAGTCGTTGAACGTAAATCGCCCGTTGAACGTAAATCGTCTGAGGAACGCGAATCGTCTGAGGTGCCAGAACGTACTTCACCACCGGCACCGCCCAAAACCGAAGTGAGAGAAATTAAAAAGGAACCGTCACCACCAACGAAAAAACCGGTCAAGCCGGCACCAGACTCCACGGCAACTACCAGTGATTGTTCTGATTTGTTAAGACAATTGTCGATAGGAGTTAATCCGTTAACGGCAGAACAAAGAGCTTATTTTCAAACCAAATGTCGTTAATTATTGGTAGAATTTATGCACCTAAACCATCGAAAAAATTTTCCAACTCTCGAAGACTTGGAAAGTTTAAAACCCTAAGGTTTTTTGAACCTTCTAGGGTTTTCTTCATTTAGAGGAAACCGTATGAATAGACTGTTCGAGTGGTTCATATTAATCGTACTTATTAATTGGATATCTGCATGTACTCCCCCAATCAGTTATACGACACTGGAAGCAGGGCCAGTACCCTTTGAGCCAGCTATTCGTTCTCTGGCCAATCACTTGTTGGCACCGATTCAAGCGGATCGTGGTGTGGTTTTGGACCTGTTAAGTGAGACCAAAATTGTCTTGGATCCATTTGTTGATGCCAACAGTGGTGAGGTAGTCAATGCCAGTCGCCGCATTGAGGAAATCATTCTGGAGGAAGCTCAAAAAAATTTTGCCACTTTTTCTTTGCGACGACTCCAGAAAGATAGTTTAAAAGAGGCCAATTATGTGATGAGTGGTGTTATCAGTTTTGATAATTACCAAACACTAGGAACTACCCAAAAAGAGGAAAAATACTATCGAGTGGCGGCTTCGATTTTTAATCGACAAACTGGTAAAATAGTTGCCAATTCTAACCTTTGGGTATCAGGAAAAGAGTTAGATTACACGCCAGTACCGGTGTATAAAGACAGTCCGGTCTATTATTTGAAAGATAAACGGGTAGAAGGTTTGGTGACGACCACTAAAACTCCAGTTGGGCAACCAGCTAATAAAAGCTATTATGACAATTTAGATACCAATGCCTTGTTAGTGCAAGCTGACACCGCCTATGAAGTGAAAGACTATACTAAAGCCTCTGTGTTGTATGATCTCGTGGCTAAACGAGAAGATGGACAGACCATGAAAACTTTTGCGGGTGCTTATGAATCTTACCTCAAATTAGGCCAGACGAAGTTGGCTAAACAAAGATTCAGCAAATTATTAAAACAGAGCGTCAAAGAGAATAACAAATTAAATATTAAGTTATTATTTTCCGTAAATAAGATGGAATTTATTGAAGATGAGGAATTGCGGAAACAGTATACTCATTGGTTACAGGAAATTGGCGATTTTCTACAGGTCAACAATTATTGTTTTCACATCGTCGGTCACAGTAGTCATACAGGCGCCGCCGATTACAATAAACAATTATCGTTGGAACGTGCCAAAACTGTGCAAAAATTGATGCTGGTTAATTTTTCGAAACTCTTGCAACGTTCAAAGGCCATCGGTAAAGGATTTGAAGAAAATTTGGTGGGCTCTGGGACCGATGATTTAAGAGATACGATTGACCGTCGCGTCGAATTTGTAATAGTGGATTGTTCAAAACTATAAACGGTTCTGAATTTGGGTAGTGTGACGAAAGTGATGATCGATACTATCTCTTCAGGGAATAGCATTGGCAGATTTCTGTGGATTCACCAATTCGGACACTGAATGGACCGCCTAGGCGCATTCAAATCGACAGGTTATGTTTAATCGTGGTTTTTAAGTTTAAGCCACTAATTATAATAATATTCCTACTTATTTATACGTCTGACCCCTGATTTTCCTGATTAAAGAATTTTCTTGATTATAATCATTATATTTCAAGAGAATCCTTTAATCAGGAAAATCAGGGGTCAGTTTGCTAAATTTAGGGTAGTCGTCCCTACCAGCCAATGGAGGTACTAACCGCCGAGGCTGAAGATTCCTAAACCTGGCAGGTGCTAAGTTTCCTAAACTTTTGAGGTTTATGACACTTTGAACCTTGGTAACTCATTGAATGTTAAGACCTCCATTAATTTGGAGAAATTACCAAATTTAGACCCAAAAAACTTTATTATGCTAAAAATCTCTACCAAATTTGACAGTCCTTGGAAAGATATTATTGAACGATATTTTCCAGCGTTCATGAAGTTCTTTTTTCCCAAAACTTATAAAATCATTGATTGGAACTCTGGCTACGAATTTTTGGATAATGAACTACAAAAAGTCGTTCGTGATGCTAAACTGGGACGACGATTGGCCGATAAATTGGTCAAAGTTCGTCAAACTAATGGGCAATTGGCTATCCTTTACATTCATCTTGAGGTGCAAGGTCAATATGATGAAAATTTTGGCGAGCGTATGTTTGTCTATAACTACCGTTTCTTTGACCGTTATCATCACCCGATCATTAGTCTAGCCATCTTAGGCGATGAGCGTAAAGATTGGCATCCACAAAGTTATAGTTTTGAAGTAGGAGAATGTCGATTATTATTTGAATTTCCGGTGGTCAAGCTGTTAGATTATCTTGAGCATTGGGAAAAGTTGGAACGATCCAACAATCTGTTTTCTATCGTAGTACAGGCGCACTTGAGAAGTTTAGAAACACGACGCTCTCCGAATCGGCGATTGTATTGGAAACAAGAATTGTTCAAGATGCTTCATGAATCCCGCTACCGTCGCCAACAGATTTTGGATTTATTTTGGTTTATGGACTGGATCTTGGCTTTACCCACAGCCCAAGAATTACAATTTAACCAATTTGTCAATCAATACGAGGAGAAAACGAAAGTGAGATATGTTACCAGTATTGAGAAAAGAGGGATTGAAAAAGGACTGCAACAAGGTGTTCAACAAGGCGTTCAACAAGGCAAGTTGAGAAACTTACAAGAAAATGTGGTAGCGATTTTGCATGTACGTTTTAAACGAGTCCCCAAAACCTTGGTCAAGCAAATTCAAACCATTAACGATACTGATTTGCTGTCTCAGTGGTTGAAAGAAGCGGTCGTGGTAAAATCTCTCAGCCATTTTAAGCAACAAATCGGTATTAAGATTTGACAACTTTCGAAAAGTTGTCAAATCTCGATTCCTTATTAAGATTTGACAACTTTCGAAAAGTTGTCAAATCTCGATTCCTTATTTAAGATT
>DZAL01000048.1:0-13840 GCA_022729575.1 Thiomargarita sp. | reverse complement strand
CTCGATTCCTTATTTAAGATTTGACAACTTTCGAAAAGTTGTCAAATCTCGATTCCTTATTTAAGATTTGACAACTTTCGAAAAGTTGTCAAATCTCGATTCATTTAGGTCCGGGACAAGATTAAACTAGAATTTACTAAAGATTTCCCAACTCTCACCGAGTTGGCAAATCTGGCTTATTTCATTTTTTTATCACTTTTAGAAATTTTCAGATGATTACCAAACTGCGTAATATCGCTATTATTGCTCATGTTGACCATGGCAAAACCACTCTAGTGGATAGATTACTTCAACAATCTGGTACACTAGGCGCTCGTGCCGCCAACATTGAACGAATCATGGATTCTAATGATTTGGAAAAAGAGCGTGGTATTACTATTTTAGCTAAAAACACCGGCCTGCGGTGGCAAGATTACCGAATTAATATCGTCGATACCCCAGGTCATGCGGATTTTGGTGGCGAAGTGGAGCGAGTGTTATCCATGGTGGATTCCGTCCTATTGCTGGTAGATGCAGTGGATGGTCCGATGCCGCAAACTCGATTTGTCACGCAAAAAGCACTGCAACGTGGCTTGCGTCCAATTGTGGTGATTAACAAAATTGACCGCGAAGGTGCCCGTCCACATTGGGTGTTAGACCGCACTTTTGAATTATTTGACCGATTAGGGGCCGATGAAGCCCAACTGGATTTTCCAGTCATTTATACCTCGGCTTTACTGGGCTATGCCAGTTTAGATAGCACCGCGCGTAGTGGCGATATGCAATCTTTATTTGAGACCATTGTTCAACATGTACCGATTCCTGATGTGGACCCTGAAGAGCCATTTCAACTTCAAGTCAGTGCCTTAGATTATTCCAGTTATGTGGGCGTGATTGGAATCGGACGAATTAACCAAGGACGAATTAAAACGAATAGTCCCGTAGTCATTATCGATGCCAAAGGTACACAACGGGCCGGCCGAATTTTGCAAGTGCTGGGTTTTTATGGCTTAGAACGAATTGAAGCCGCAGAAGCCTCCGCAGGAGATATTATTGCGTTTACCGGGGTGGACCGGTTAAATATTTCTGACACCTTATGCGATCCTGAGCATGTAGTCGCGTTACCGCCGCTAACGGTAGATGAGCCTACCATCAGCATGACGTTTCAAGTCAATACCTCTCCTCTGTCGGGCAAAGATGGTAAATATGTCACTTCACGGCAATTACGAGAACGTTTGCACCGTGAAATTTTGCATAATGTGGCGTTACGAGTCAATGAGACTGAGGATCCAGATAAATTTATGGTATCCGGCCGGGGCGAGTTGCACTTAGGTATTTTAATTGAAAATATGCGGCGCGAAGGTTATGAATTAGCCGTCTCTCGTCCTAAAGTCATTATCAAAGAGATTGATGGAGTCAAATGTGAGCCTTACGAAAGTCTGGCGGTTGATGCCGAACAAATTCATCAAGGGGTGATGATGGAACTGTTAGGGGCGCGTAAGGCCGAATTGGTTAATATGAGTCCTGATGGAAAAGGCCGCGTGCGATTGGATTTTCTGATTCCCGCCCGAGGACTGATTGGTTTTCGCACTGAATTTTTAACGGCTACGTCAGGCACCGGAATTATGTATCATGTGTTTGAACATTACGCACCGGTCAAACCGGGAGAGATTGGTCAACGTATTAATGGGGTATTGATTTCTAACGGCGATGGCAAAAGTTTAGCTTACGCCTTGTTTAATTTGCAAGAGCGTGGACGATTGTTTATTAGACCCGGTGAGGAGGTGTATGAAGGGATGGTTGTGGGGATTCATTCTCGTGATAATGATTTAGTGGTAAATCCAATGAAAGCCAAACATCTGACTAATATTCGGGCGGCTGGCTCGGATGAAAATATTTTATTATCTCCGCCCATTCGAATGAGCTTGGAGCAGGCCTTGGAGTTTATTGATGATGATGAATTGGTAGAGATTACGCCGAAAGTGATTCGTTTACGGAAGCAATCTTTGAAGGAGCATGACCGAAAACGGTTGTCCCGGAACGCTTAAAAGTTGTATTAAGTTAAAAAATCTCAAGTACGAAGAAACTCGGTTTTTCAAAAAACTGAGTTTCTGATTCGAGGCTTAACTTAATGAATGGCATTGACGCGCCCACCGGCGTAAATTGGAATGAGCATTAGCAAACTCCAATGATATGAATGCTGGACAACCAAAAGCAGTGTCCCATACAGATTAATGCTATCACCACTACAATCTGTTGAAAATCTGACCGATAGTTGAAAATCTGACCAATATCAAAGATTCAACTAAAATTTGGTAAAAGTGAGCATAACCGCCATCTGGAAAAGATCATTACTCACCTTACGCACAACCACCCCTAGCCCCTCCTGGCTAAGGCGGGGAATCTCCCCTGCGATGCCAGTGGTGCTTACTCCCTTACCAAGGAAGGGGTAGGGGGTGGTTGAGTTAACCGTGCGTAAGGTGAGATCATCATTTGAAATTTTCCGGATGGCATTTTTTTGCCTAAACGAACTCAGAAATAACTAACTCACCTTACGCACGGTTAATTCAACCACCTCACCCTCACCCATGCCATTAAGTTAAGCCGCGTTGGAGTCCAAACCTTCAACTTTGGGCGAGATTAGTCAAGATGAGACGGCGTTTCCAAAGCTGAAGGTTTGGACTCCAACGCCGTAACATTAGCTTAATTTAATGGCATTGACCGCTACCACGCGGTCATTGTCTCCCACTTGCAGGTGAATCACGGGACTATTACTTTTCACGGTACAATGGCCCGTGGCCAGCGCCGGTGCAATGAAAGTCACATCGACACTGCCCTTATCTCCGCGTGGACAACCGCGATTGCAATTAGCGCAGTAGCCCGTGGTGGTGCCGTCAACACCGGCGGAAGCCTCAATGCCATTAAGTTAAGCCGGCCAAAGAAACCTTGAAGGTCTAAAACCAGACCTTCAAGGTTAAAACCTGACCGCGGGATTCCTTAACTTAATGGCAGTGGTACTTTGGGCGGCGTGATTACCAATACCAGCAAAGTGGGTGGCTTCTTTATGAATGTGACCTTATTAGCCAATACCAAGATTACTGGTGGGAAATTGAAAGGGACTATCAAAGGCGATAAGAAAGCCCCCGCGTTGTTGGAAAACGTGCGAATGCGGAAAGGCAGTAAATTGTCTGGGGTGAAGTTAGGAACAAACGTGAAATTGGAGAAAGGAGTGGTGGTGGAATAAAAATAGCAGATTTGACAATTTTTCGAAAGTAGATTTGACCACTGGTTGAAAGTTGTCAAATCTCGAACTACACCAGATTTGAGCACTTGTCGAAAGTTGTCAAATCTAACACAGGGCCAGATTTGACCACTTGTCGAAAGTGGTCAAATCTAACACAGGGCCAGATTTGACCACTTGTCGAAAGTGGTCAAATCTAGTTCGTTCATTAGTATCTGTGAGTTTCACCGCAATTTCAGGACTACCGGTTTCCTAAACCATCGCGATTTAGGAAACCTTGGCTATTAAGTCAAAATTTATATTTTACCTGTAAATACACGGTCCTTGGCACTTCACTAAGAATAATGCCCCCTTCCGAGACCCCAAACTCAGGATGTTGTTTATCTAGTAAATTACGGACCCCCAAGTTAAGTTCTAACTCTGAGAGTGGTCGCCAACCTAAGTGGGTATCTAATCGCCAATAACTGGGAATCTGGCCCGTAGTGAGTTGGTCAACATAATAATTCATTAGGTCCCATTCTAGCTGTGCCGAAAGATTCCAATAAGACCGCAGACTGGCTTGATGTACAGGGTTGTTGCCGGCTTCTTGAAGACTACGATAATCTTGGCTGGTTTCGAGCAGGTGAAAATTCAGATCCAGATAACTATAAGTTCCCGTTAATTGCCAGTCATCGGTGGCTTGCCAAGTAGCCATTATTTCTATACCTTGAGTGGTCGCGGTCAGTTGATTATCCGCCAACCACTTAATTTCAGGCGGTATCGTGGATTCCACGGCTACCGGTTCATAAGTTCCTAATTTATGGTATTGATTATAAAATAAGCTCGTGTCCACTAATAGACGTTGCGGCAAATTAAACCGGTAGCCCATTTCATAAGCGGCCAATTCTTCTGATTGATAATTTGGATTACCTTGTATCGTCAGTAGTTTGTCGCTTGAAGTATCCACCCGAATTTGAGCATTTCTATCAGTACGCGAAGGAGTCCGCACCGCATAAGATAAACTACTCCATAGGCTATTTTGTTCATTGATAGCCCATAACATCCGCAAGGTAGGTTGGAGCTCGAACCCTGAATAGTCATTGTACTCTAACTTAGCGCCCCAATTGAATTGTAAGAATTTTTCGATCGGCTCTTCGTCGTCAATTGCTGAACTCTCCAGAGTGAGCGTTGACGGCATTTTGAGGGGTAAGGGGAGTTTAAATTCTCCTTGCAAAAATCCACTGAAGAGATTATCTTGACGCGGTGAGGGTTCATAAGAAACCAGCGCAGTGCCGGTAAGCTCATCCGCCGTGTAACGGTAGCCAATTCCGCCTAACCATTCTTGTTGGTCGTCATGTTGCCAGTGATATTGAAAATCCACATCAATCGTGCTACGACGATCGGTTTGCCTAAATTCGGTGCGTTGTGCAAAATCATAATAGGTTTGCACTATCATATCTCCTTTAGGCAACAGTTGTCGCCAGCGATGAAGTAAATTAAAGCCGGTCAAGTTTGCCTGGTCGCGCTGTGGCTGGCCACTGTTGGAAAGCCGGAGATTTTGATTAGCCGTGCCATGATAAATATCTCCTTGAATGGTCCAAGTATCCGCTGCTGTCGTGGTGCCGTCCACGCGAAAACCACCGCGTTGCATTTGCCAATCATCTGAAGTGGCTTGTCCTTGGGCATCGACAAAACTGCCAAATTGAGAAAATTTGCCATATCCGCGATAGAACATGCCCGTGTCAGTCGTGCCGCCGACACGGATTCCTAACACGTTTTGTTCTTCGGCGCTGGCTATTTGGCTGGTGATTAAACTTCCCGTAGTGTCTTTAGCCGATTTGGTGACAATGTTAATCACGCCATTGACCGCATTAGCACCCCATAAAGCGGCTCCGGGGCCACGCACGACTTCGATACGGTCAATATCTTCTAATATGGTGTCTTGTACTTCCCAAAAGATTTCTGAGCGTAAAGTGCTAGAAACACTGCGTCCATCAATCATGACTAATAATTTATTGGCAAATCGCTGATTGAAGCCGCGGGCACTGATGGCCCATTTATTCGCATCTAATTTTGCTACTTGCACCCCTGGCACTAAGCGCAATGCTTCTGGCAAACTGGTAATACCGGCGCGGCGAATTTCTTCTTGAGTAATGACAAACAGTGCCGATGAAGTGCCCATTAATTTTTGTGCTTTGCGACCGGCCACACTGGCTTCAGGATTAAAAATATCTATGCTGAATAATTCGTTTAAACTTAAATTTTTTAGATAGTCAATGACTGCATAGTCGTCATTTGGCGAAGCGGCTTCTTCACCAGGTAATGCTAGGGGTGACATTATCCATAACACTATTATTAGGCAACCGCTTCGAAGGAGATTCTTTGACATATTATTCACATTCTGTTGATCCTTACTTTCTTCATCCCCGCCCAGAGGGAAGTATGGTGAGAATACCAGTTTTCTTTCCGCACCGGGAGGAAGAGGGATGAGGTGAGGGGACAAGATTTATCAGATTTATCAGTCAACTCGATAATTTGGTGCTTCTTTGGTGATTGCTACATCATGCACATGACTTTCTCGCATGCCAGCTAAAGTTACTCGTACAAATTGGGTTTGGGTTCGCATTTCTTCTATATTGTTACAACCGGTATAACCCATGCTGGCACGTAGCCCCCCTAACAATTGATGAACCACACCAATAAGAGGACCTTTATAAGGGACTCGTCCTTCAATGCCTTCGGGTACTAATTTTTGTACATCGGCGACAGTGTCTTGAAAATAGCGGTCTTTGGAACTATGAGGTTGGGCCATGGCCCCCAGGGAGCCCATGCCACGGTAAGTTTTATAGGAGCGACCTTGATACAGTTCTACTTCGCCGGGGGCTTCTTCGGTGCCTGCTAACAGTCCTCCAATCATAATCGAGTGAGCGCCGGCGGCAATGGCTTTGGCAATGTCACCGGAATAACGAATGCCGCCGTCGGCAATGATAGGAATGTGAGTCCCTTGTAGCGCACGAGCTACATTATCAATGGCGGTCATTTGAGGGACCCCGACCCCAGCGACAATACGAGTGGTACAAATAGAGCCAGGGCCAATGCCGACTTTGACCGCATCCGCGCCGGCCTCGACCAGTGCTAAGGCGGCTTCACCGGTGGCAATGTTACCGGCGATTAATTGCACTTGCGGGTAGTTAGTTTTAATCCAGCGAATGCGGTCCACTACACCTTGGGAATGGCCATGAGCGGTGTCAACCACAATGACATCGACTTCCGCTTCGACTAAGGCGGCTACTCTGGTTATCGTATCTTCTCCAGTGCCCACGGCGGCGCCTACTCGTAAACGTTCTTTCTCATCTTTGCAAGCGGTTGGTTTTTCCGTGGCTTTCTGAATGTCCTTGACGGTTATCATACCACGTAGTTGAAATTGTTCGTTGACCACCAAGATTTTTTCAATGCGATATTTATGCAATAAATTAGCCACTTCTTCTTGAGTAGCGCCTTCTTGCACGGTGACTAGCCGATTTTTGGGGGTCATAATGTGAGAAATGGGACTGTCGTAATGAGTTTCAAAGCGTAAATCGCGACTGGTGACGATGCCTACCAAGAGTCCTTTATCAACAACCGGTACGCCTGAAATGTCGTGGGCTCGGGTTAAGGTTAATACATCACGGACGGTAGCTTCGGAAGTTACGGTGATGGGGTCCGTAATTACACCACTTTCAAATTTTTTGACCACCCGTACTTGTCGTGCTTGCTCGGCAATGGTTAAGTTTCGGTGAATAATACCGATGCCTCCTTCTTGTGCCAGGGCAATGGCTAAACTGCTTTCCGTGACGGTGTCCATGGCGGCTGAGACCAGTGGAATTTTTAAGGTAATATTTTGAGTCAGTTGAGTGTGAAGACTAACTTGTTTGGGTAAGACTGTAGAATGGGCTGGTAGAAGCAAAACGTCATCAAAGGTTAGTGCTTCTTGAACAATTTGTAGCATAGTTAATTCCGTAGAGTAGAGTGATTTAACAGTTAACAATTTGGCGGTGAAGGTGCGTAGAAAGATTTGACAACTTTTCGAAAGTTGTCAAATCTAAATCCCGAAAGTTCCAGATTTGACAACTTTTTGAAAGTTGTCAAATCTAAATCCCGAAAGTTCCAGATTTGACAACTTTTTGAAAGTTGTCAAATCTAAATCCCGAAAGTTCCAGATTTGACAACTTTTCGAAAGTTATCAAATCTAAATTCCGAAAGTTCCAGATTTGACAACTTTTTGAAAGTTGTCAAATCTAAATCCCGAAAGTTCCAGATTTGACAACTTTTCGAAAGTTGTCAAATCTAAATTCCGAAAGTTCCAGATTTGACAACTTTTTGAAAGTGGTCAAATCTAAATCCCGAAAGTTCCAGATTTGACAACTTTTTGAAAGTGGTCAAATCTAAATCCCGAAAGTTCCAGATTTGACAACTTTTCGAAAGTTATCAAATCTAAATTCCGAAAGTTCCAGATTTGACAACTTTTTGAAAGTTGTCAAATCTAAATCCCGAAAGTTCCAGATTTGACAACTTTTCGAAAGTTGTCAAATCTAAATTCCGAAAGTTCCAGATTTAACAACTTTTCGAAAGTTATCAAATCTAAATTCCGAATGAGTCATAACACTTGGGTAGCAAAGTCTGCTAGTCGCGAACGTTCTCCGCGTTGCAGAGTAATGTGGCCACTGTGTGACCAGGCTTTGGCGTTAAAACGATCCACCACATAAGTAAGTCCCGAAGTGGTTTCCGTGAGATAAAGGGTGTCGATTTGAGCAATGTTGCCAACACAGACAATTTTAGTGCCAGGTCCGGCCCGGGTAATAAAGGTTTTCATCTGTTTAGCGGTGAGATTTTGTGCTTCATCTAAGATAATATAGCGATTTAAGAAGGTCCTGCCACGCATGAAGTTAAGGGAACGAATTTTAATGCGATTGTGGAGTAAATCTTCGGTGGCAACTCGTCCCCATTCGCCAGCGCCATGAGTGGGGTTAAGCACTTCTAAGTTATCCATAAGTGCTCCCATCCAGGGGGTCATTTTTTCTTCTTCGGTGCCAGGCAAAAAACCAATATCTTCTCCTACTGGGACGGTGGCACGAGTGACAATGATTTCTCGATAACGTTGCTGGTCCAGGGTTTGAGCCAAGCCGGCGGCTAGTGCCAGTAGTGTTTTGCCGGTGCCAGCCGTGCCTAAGAGGGTGACCAAGTCAATTTCTGGGTCGAGTAGTAAATTTAACGCAAAATTTTGTTCACGATTGCGAGCGGTAATGCCCCAGACATTATTTTTCGGTGAGCGAAAATCTCTTAATATTTCAATCGTGGCCCGCGGACCCCGACATTCTATCACTCTGGCTTCCAATGGGGAATCGTCTTCCGTGTATAGAAATTGATTAGGATACCATTGCGTAACGGCCTCGCTACTGAGTTGATAACAAGTTCGGCCTGGTTCGCGACTAGGAATAATTTCGAGTTGTTGCGTTTCCAAAAAATCTCGTGGTAACTGTTGTTGACCGGTATAAAGTAAATCCACATCGTCTAAGACTTTATCGGTGGTATAGTCGGCGGCGGTGATTCCTAAAATCCGGGCCTTGATTCGTAAGTTGAGATCTTTCGACACGAGGGTAACTTGACAATTTGGATTGGCTTGTTGAATGGCGCTGGTGGTGCTGAGAAGGCTATTATCCGGTTTATTACCAGGTAGAGTGTCTAGTAAGTCGTTAGCGGGGAAGATTTCAGTTTGAAAAAATAAATATCCTCGGTTAGGATTAGTTTCCGTGCCAGGTAAAGCAATCCCATTTTGGAGATTACTGTGGGTGCTAATTAATTCGTCCAACACGCGACTGAGTTGACGAACATTGCGGGCTATTTCAGACATGCCGGTTTTGGCCGCGTCAAGTTCTTCGAGCACGACCATGGGTAAATAGACCGCATCTCCTTGAAACCGAAAAATGGCGGTTGGGTCGTGCATGAGAACGTTAGTATCTAGGATAAACAATCGTTTAAACGTAGTGGGTAGTGGATAGTGCATGATAAGAAGTGCCAATGTTGATGGTGCGGAAACAATAATGAGAATACCGGCGCCAAACCTCAAACCTCGCAGGCCTTCAAGTATCCGTGAATGCGTCCAACGTTCCTTTCCTCCTTCGTGGTCGGACGCATAGCCGATCGTGAAAGGTACGCACTGAAGCAGAAACTTTAGCGTCTTTTCATCTTCACCCCCAGCTCCTCTCCCAGAAGGAGATGGGCCGGGGGGAGGGAATTATATAAGAGTCACCCGACGTTAGCGGTCACTGTCGAATAGTTTCCAAGAGTTGTTTAACATGTCCTGGGACTTTGACATTTCGCCATTCTTGTTTTAGTTTGCCGTGGTGGTCAAACCAAAATGAACTCCGTTCAATACTCGTTACCTCTGTGCCAGACCAATTTTTGGGTTTGAGCACTTCAAACCATTGACTAAGTTGTCCTTCTTGGTCCGAGAGCAGGTCAAAAGGAAATTGATAGGTCGCTTTAAATTCTTCGTGTTTTTCTACACGGTCTCGAGAAACACCCAAAATTAGTGTATTGAGCATTTGGAAGGTATTATAATGGTCTCGAAAGTCTTGACCTTCTTGAGTACAACCTGGGGTATCATCTTTAGGATAAAAATAAAGTATGAGTGGCCGACCAGCTAAACTGGGTAAATGAATCTTCTGGTTACCAGTCGCCGGCAAAGTCAAATTAGGAAGAACGTCTCCAATAGTTATCATAAATAATTTTGGTGTGTCGTAAGTTAAATTAACCGTGGTGGTGATGCTATCGTGGTAAGGTCGATACGATCACTGTCATTAAAATCGATAAGTGATAAGTGATAAATCGGTCGTTGCCAACCATAATAGCATCACCAATTTTTTCCTCTAGCTCGCCATGAAAACTTCACGATTAGCCATGGCAATTCCTATTATCAATTGAGATTGACAAGCAATTATCTAAACGGTAAAATTAAATAGTATGTAATTTACCTGTGTGATTCACCGTGAGTAGTTATTTAAGCGGATCCATAATGCCATCTAAATTTAAATCATCACAAAAATCCATAAAATCATTACGTAAATTAGCGATAGAAATATCAGTAGGGACATAAATAATTAGCTTTACGGATAACATTTGGCTACCGGTGGTGGCAATATAACGGTGAATGCTTAAATCGTTCATTGACACATTATAATCAGTAAAAAAATTGGCTATTTCATAAACTATTTGTGGATGATAAAGTGCAACCAATTCTACGATATAAGGTAATAAATTAACTGTCGCAGAAGTTGAGGGAACTTCTGTACGAGTCGTAACAAAATTTAATCCCAACTGGGTTTGCAGTCGCGGCAATAGCGATTCAATTTTAACTATGGCATCCCAACTACCTGAAAGTAAAATTATAGCGGCTACTTGCTCACCCCAAAGAGTAATATGGCTGTCTGCTATTTTCCCACCACAGTCAAAAATAGCTTTGCTAAGTATTTTCAGCAAGTCTGGTCGATGCGGTCCTTGCGCACAGATAATGAGTTGTTGCATGGATAATACGTATTATTTATGGTTCTATAAATTTTTGTTATTGTGTTAATTAGGGTATTCATTTCTATCAAGATTTGACAACTTTTTTAAAGTTGTCAAATCTAATTCACACTATCAAGATTTGACAACTTTTTTTAAAGTTGTCAATCTAATTCACATTCGATTTTAGAAAAATCAACCAATCTATTTAAAGTTTGAAAATTGCATAAGTCTTAAAACCGTATCATTCACATTTATAATTAGAAGTTACGTATTAAACAACGGGTCTTAGTTTCTGATTTTAACTCAGCAAGTTATTTTGATTGCTTAACTCATCATTATTTAAGAAAAATAGTTATCGGCAACAGCATACCCATTAGTGTAAAATGGGTAAAGTGTTTTATTATCTAACACACTAGGCTATCTTGTCATCAAGTACCATTACCTCTGCTACCAATATTTGTAAGCATAAGTATGAAAATCAAATTGTTATGTAGGAATTTAGGGTTGATTATCTTTGCTAACCTCTTAATGGGGTGTGCCAGTCAAGCCACTAATGAAGGCACCGCTTCGGCCCAAGAATCCAAATCCAGTGAAACCACTCCTGTCGACGACGAAGTGATTAAACTGACAGGGACTAATACAGAGACTTTTCTAACACTTAAACAAGAATATCTGTATAAAGCTCTGGTTGCTGAAATTGCTTTTCAACGTGGCTATTACCCATTGGCCGCTAAATATTTTTTAGAAGTAGCCGAGCAAACTCAGGATCTTCGATTAGTTGAGCAAGCTACTCGAATTGCTTTATATGCCAAGGAAGATTCTATCACTATAGCCGCCGCTCGTCTATGGGTAAAACTGGCCCCCAATAATTCCACAGCACGTCAAGTGTTAGGCGAAATGTTGTTACGACAAGACCGTTTGGAAGAAGCCGTGGAACAAATTGAAGCGATGTTCAAAACTGCGCCGGCGGAACCTCAAGAGCTATTAGAAGTGGTTGCCAGTTTATTGGAACAACAAAAAGACCAAGAACGTGCTTTTAAACTCCTCGCCGAACTGGTTAACAAATGGCAAAATCAACCATGGGCCTTACTTATTTACGCACGTTCTCTCATTCGTAGCAAGCAACTGGGTCAAGCACAACCAGTATTAGAGAAATTGTTGCGACTGAAACCGCAACACGAAGTAGCGGTACCGCTATATGCCGTTGTGTTATATGAACAGAAGCACACTAAAGAAGCTTTAGAATGGTTGAAACAATCTTTACTGAAACAACCTAATAACATGAAATGGCGTTTAACTTATGCCAAATTGTTAACCAAGGACCGTCAATTTGAGCGAGCAACTACTCAATTTGAAGAATTACTCAAAATTTCTCCTGACAAAGCTGACATTCTTCAAGCATTGGGAGTGTTATCCTTGCAGATGGAGCAACCTCAAGTCGCCAAAAATTATTTTCTGAAATTACTCAAAACCGGCGAACGACCGGAAACGGCTTATTTTTCTTTGGGCAAAATTGCCGAAGATGACAAAAATTATGACCAAGCTATTAGTTGGTATCAAAAAATCCAAGCCGGCACCCATTATATTGATGCACAAGCTAAAATTGCTGAATTGTTAGCCAAAAAAGGACAACTAGAAACCGCTATAAAACATCTACACTCCATCCAGGTAAACAGTGACCATGAAAAATTTTCCCTGATCCAAGTAGAAGCCCAATTGCTGATCGATTATAAACATTATGAACCAGCGATGGCAACTTACAATCGCGCTTTAGAAAGCGACCCAGAAAACGTGGATTTATTGTACTTACGCGCTTTATTGGCGGAACAGATTGGACAATTTGACCAATTGGAACGTGATTTACGTCAAATCATAAGTATTGACCCCAACAACGTTCAAGCCATGAATGCCTTAGGCTACAGCCTAGCAGAGGTGACGGATCGTCAAGAAGAGGCATTACAACTGATAAAAAAAGCGTTGGAACTTCGACCGGAGGAGTATTACATTTTGGACAGCATGGGATGGGTGTTGTACAAAATGGGTAATTATGTGGAAGCTATTAAGTATCTGCGTAAAGCGTTAACCCAAAAAGAAGACTCCGAAGTCAGGGCCCATTTAGGAGAAGTGTTATGGGTTAGCGGGGCACCAGAAGAAGCCAAACAGATTTGGCGCGAAGGTTTGGAACAATTTCCAGACGATGAACAACTACGCGAAACCGTTAAACGGTTTTTGCCATGATCAAAGTTATGATGATAACACGTTTCACTCTCTTATTTTTAATATTATTCATGTCGCTATTACTGACCAGTTGTGCTCAATTACAACCAGTCGTCTCTTCGCCGGCGTTGACCGCAACCTGGGACAGTAACCAAAATCGTTTAAAAGCGATTCAATCTTGGCAAATCAGCGGTAGCATTCGAATTGTAACCGAGGAAAAAAACTGGAGTGCTCGATTTTATTGGGAACAAGAAGGTCCCGTCTATCAATTGCGTTTTAATGCACCCTTGGGTCAAGGTGCCATGTTATTAGAAGGCGATGATAGTAGAGTCACCATGCGCACCGCCAAAAATGAAGTGTTTATTGCACGGGACCCAAATGCCTTAGTAGCCAAAACCATGCAAGTAGAAATTCCCGTGACTCACTTGCATTACTGGGTACGAGGGATTTCAGCCCCCAAACCAACACTATTACAATATCAATTGAATGAATTAGGTTACCTCTACAGTTTGGAACAAGATGGCTGGAAAGTGCAATTTGTTGATTATATGGAGATTGGCAAAGTCTATGTACCGAAAAAATTATATTTATACAATAACCGTTTTGAAGTGACCATGGTGATTTCTCGTTGGCATATTAGTAGTCCAGCAAATGATAATCTTAGTGAACTTCATCTCACCCCCACTGGCTCCTCCAATGCCATTAAGTTAAGGGACCACCAATAAACAGATGGTCCATTTTGGTAGGGGCAATCCCTGGTGGTTGCCCTATGATCTCCTCTCCTTACCGAGGCTACTCTATGCACACCAGTAGGTTTCTTCTCGTTCCCACGCGCCAGCGTTGCGGGAAAGGGACGCTGGCGCGTCCCGACGGCATTCC
>DZAL01000047.1:25988-32255 GCA_022729575.1 Thiomargarita sp. | reverse complement strand
CCCTTCGAGGGGTGTTATCCCTCAGAAGTACAACAGTAGGTGAATATTACTATATTACCATTCGCAAACAAGTCGAAGTAGCGTTGCAACGTTCACAACAGCAATATCAACAACTCTATGAACATTTACGTGATGGTCTGATCACCATTAACTTGCAAGGATTAATTATGGAATTTAATCCCGCTTTTCAGCAACTGATTGGTTATACCACCGCCGAAATTTATCATTTGGATTGTCAAAAGATTACGCCGGTCCAGTGGCACCAAATGGAACAACGAATTATTCAAGAACAAGTGTTGGTTCGAGGATATTCCGATTTATATGAGAAAGAATGTATGAGAAAAGAAGGCCGCATCTTTCCGGTAGAAGTTCAAATGTATTTAATCACGGATACCAGTGGGGTAGCTACCGGAATATGGGCCTTTATTCGCGATATTACCGAACGGAAATGGGCGCAAGAACGGTTACGCTTGGCCGGGCACTACAATCGTAGTTTAATCGAAGCTAGTTTAGACCCGTTGATGATAATTACGCCGGAAGGTAAAATTAGTGATTTAAATATGGCCACGGAAACGATCACTGGCTACCCTCGACGGGAGTTAATTGGTAGAAATTTTGCCAACTATTTTACCGAACCGGTTAAGGCCAAAGCCGCGCATCAACAAGCCTACAATCAAGGTAAAGTACGTGATTATGAGTTAGAAATTCGTCATAAGAATGACTGCACAACTCCCGTATTATATAATGCTTCCGTCTATCGTGATGAAACCGTTGCTATCATTGGTGTGTTTACGACAATGCGTGATATTACGCAACAAAAACAAGCGGAGCAAGAATTACGAACCGCGAAAGAAGCCGCGGAAGTAGCAAATCGCGCCAAAAGTTCATTTCTAGCCAATATGAGCCACGAGTTACGGACCCCCTTGAATGGGGTTTTAGGTTATGCTCAAATTTTGGAACGAGATAAAACTTTAACCGCTAAACAACGGGAAGGAATTAATATTATTCGACGGAGCGGCGACTATTTGTTGAGCTTGATTAACGAAATTTTAGACCTGTCTAAAATCGAAGCGGGGCGCTTCGAACTTTATTTAGGTGATTTTCATTTGGGAGACTTTCTTAAAAATATTAATGAGTTATTTCAATTACGTGCTCGGCAAAAAAATATTGCCTATATTTATCAACCGCTATCGGTACTACCAGAAGGGTTACATGGCGATGAAAAACGACTACGACAAATTTTAATTAACTTACTGAGTAACGCCGTGAAGTTTACTGAACATGGCGAAGTGAGTTTTAAAGTAAGTTATCGTAATGAACGAATGTTATTTCAAGTAGAAGATACCGGCATTGGCATTCCTCTAGTCGACCAAGAAAAAATCTTTCAGCCGTTTTTCCAAATTAGTGATAGTCATTCTTCCTTCCAAGCCGAAGGGACTGGGCTAGGACTGGCTATTACCAAAAAATTAGTCGACTTAATGGGAGGACAACTCCAAATCGAAAGTGTGCCCGGCCTCGGTAGTGTATTTTGGGTATTATTACACTTACCGGTTTCGAAAATTATTGACTCTAATTATTTTTATATAACCTCCTTTATCACTGGCTTTGAAGGACCTCCACGCAAAATTTTAGTGATCGATGATAAAGTGGAAAATCGTCTAGTTATCGTAGATTTGTTAGCGCCTTTGGGGTTTCAACTGTATCAAGCCAGCAACGCCAAGGGAGGCTTAGAGTTAGCGATCAATATACGACCCGATTTGATTCTCATTGACCTGGTAATGCCAGTAATGGATGGTTTCGAATTGGTCAAGCAATTACGACAAGTGATAGAATTTAAAGACACGCCGATGGTGGCGGTGTCCGCCAGTGTTTTCGCTCACCATCAACAACAAAGTTTGGCGGTTGGGTGTAATAGCTTTTTGGCCAAGCCCATTCATGCGGATATTTTGTTTGATCTGTTAGAAAAACATCTCGCCTTACGCTGGATTTATGAATTACCGCCCACGGTTAAGCCGCCCAGTGGTGCCATCGAAACCACGATGACTGCGCTAAACAATCCTCCAGAGCCAGTTTTAATTGGACCCACTCCAGAGCAAGCGGCAATTCTCCACGAGTTGGCCTTTACCGATGAGTTAAGCACCGTGGTGAATCAATCTGAACAATTGGCTCAAACTAATCCGCAGTTAGCTCCTTTTGTGGAAACCGTACAAACCCTAGCCAAGGAATTTAAAGAGGAGCAATTGTGTCAGTTACTCGAAACCTATATGTAACTCACCTTACGCACGGTTAACCCAACCACCCCCTGCCCCTCCTTGGTAAGGAGGGGAGTACATAAGTACTGAAGCAGAAATTTTGCGGTATTTTCCCTCACCCCCGACCCTTCTCCCAGAGGGAGAGGGGCGAAAGAACATACGAGAAAATTTATACTTCAGTACTTACCAGCGGCACCGTCAGGGATACTCCCCTCCTTGGTAAGGAGGGGTTGGGGGTGGTGGTGTGTAAGGTGAGCCCCTACCACTCGTTATCAATTTAAATTTACTATGAAATTTACCACCAAACTATTTTTACTCTATTTAGGATTCACTTTGGGCATTATCATTCCCATTTGCTCATTCCTATTTTATGCCACCCAACAAGCGATGACTGCGCAAATTAATAAACATTTGCAAGAGCGGGCCAGCCATTGGATTGATAAACTGGACCATTTACTGTTTGAACGATTTTCTGATATTCAGATGTTGGCCAAACAACCGCTGTTGTCCTCGCCGCAGATTTTTTTATCAGCAGTCACTGAACACTTGCTAAGTCATCAAAATTATTATAAATTTTATTTGTCAGTGTCTCTGGTCGACGCTAATCGAATTCGAATTGCTGACACCCTGGGACAATCACTGGGACAAGTGGAACCTCCTTCGCGTTGGGTTACCGAGGTCTATGAACAGGGTCTGGTGAGTGTAGGTGCAGATATTCATTGGGTGGAGGAGCTACAAAGCACGGTTATTTTTTTTGCCGCCCCGGTTCGCGATGTTAGCGGTCAATTTAAGGGCGCGGTGGTGGCACGTTTGCCCATCGAACGACTTAACCTGGTTTTTGGTGAATCAAAGGTGCAGCCGAAAACCTCTTTGCAAGAGGTATTAATAGATAACAGCGGTAAAGTACTTTATGCAAACCATCCATTGCCGTCAGTGTCACCGACTTTGTGGAAACAGGTGGTACAATCCACTTCGGCTGCACAATTGCCGGCTTTACTGGGCCCGGAAGCGTTATATACGATAGTACACGAACCTGGTTATTTGGATTTTCCAGGCAATCAGTGGACTTTGCTCGTGTATTATCCATTGACGGAAGTTTTAGCGAAGGTGACGGCTTTACGTCATCAAACTTGGTTACTGGGCAGCGGGATGTTACTCCTCAGTTTGGGTGGATTAATTTTCTTGGCCCGGCGAATGGTACGGCCATTATTGCTCCTCCAAACAGCCGCGGTCAAATTAGGACAAGGTGATTTTAACACCACCGTGACTTTACCTCACGCCAGTCCAGTGGATGAAATTGCACAACTGGGACTGACCTTTAATCAGATGGCACGACGGCTCAAACAACAACTGGTGGAATTGCAATCCGGTAAGGATTTTTTGCGACTATTAATAGATACTTTGCCGCAAATTATTTTTTGGAAAGATGTTAATGGTGTTTATCTAGGATGTAATCAAGCTGCCGCCACTTTAGCCGGTCAAGCTAGCCCAGACGGCTTAATTGGTAAACGAGATTTTGAACTACCTTGGCACACTCAAGTCGCTAAAATTTATGCTTCTGACCGTTTGGTGATAGCACAGAATTTACCTCAATACCACACCGAAGAGACCATAGTTGCCGCCACTGGTGAGGCACGCTACTTACAAATCACCAAAGTTCCTCTGCATGATGTTGAAGGTAAAGTCATTGGAGTACTCGGCACCGCTCAAGATATTACCAGCCGTAAACAAGCCGACCTCAATTTACAAGAAGCCTTGCAAGCACTCAGACGTTTCAAATTAACCCTTGATATAATTGATTTAGTCGTGTTAATGGCCGATGCTCATACCAAAAAAATCTTCTATGTCAATCAAGGTGCGCTGGCTCATCTTGGTTATACTACTACTGAATTATATGAGATGACTCCGTTAGACTTTGAGCCAGAAATGACACCCGCACAGTTTGACCAATTGCTCGCGCCATTGCTCACCGGCGAAAAAACGACTCTCGTCTATCAAACTCAACATCGTTCTAAATTTGGAGTATTCATACCGGTGGAAGTTTATCTGCAATATGTAGAAGTGCCAGGACAAGTGAATTGCTTGATTGAAATAGTACGAGACATTACGGATCGAAAACAAGTAGAACAGGAGCGCGAACATTTATTAACAGAAGCCAATGAATCTAAAGATTTACTGCGAATTGTGTTAGATGCCACGCCGGATTGGATTTTTGCCAAAAATACCAATTTTCGTTATATTCTAGTTAACCAAGGTTTTGCTAATACGGTTGGTTTGCCAATAGAAGAAATCTTGGATAAAACTGATTTGGAACTCGGTTTTTCCGAAAAACTGGTATTTGGAGATCCCGCACAAGGTATTAGAGGATTTCGTCACGATGACCAAGCCGTGTTAACCACAGGACAAGAAATTCGTAATACTAATGATCCGGCGACGTTTGCGGATGGGACGGTGCATCTGTTTGACACCCGTAAACTGCCCTTACGTAATGCGCGTGGTCAGGTGTTTGCCGTTTTAGGCTTTGCGCGTGACCTCACTGAGCGTCGACAATTTGAACTCGATTTAGAACGGGCCAAAGAAGCAGCAGAAGCGGCTAATCGCGCTAAAAGTAGTTTTTTGGCCAATATGAGTCACGAATTAAGGACCCCACTGAATGGGATTTTAGGTTATGCGCAAATTTTTAATCGTGATAAAAGTTTCACTCCTAAACAACGTGAAGGTATTGAAATTATTCAACGTAGTGGGGAATATTTATTAACTCTGATCAACGATATTTTGGATTTTTCCAAATTAGAGACTGGGCGATTAGAGTTAACCCTGTCCGATTTTCATTTTTCCTCCTTTTTGGATAATCTAATTAGTTTATTTAAATTGCGAGCGGCACAAAAAGGATTAGCTTTTGTATATGAGCCATTATCCGCGTTACCCGTGGGCATTCGCGCCGATGAAAGACGCTTGCGACAAATTTTGGTCAATTTGCTCAGTAACGCTTTCAAATTTACCGAACAAGGAGGAATTACGTTTAGAGTAAGTTATGTCGACCATCAAGTGCTATTTGAAATTATTGATACCGGCATTGGTATTGCGGCAACCGATTTAACTCGTCTGTTTTTACCGTTTCAACAATTGGAGCGACGCAATTGTCAAACCGAAGGCACCGGCCTCGGCTTGTCCATCACGAAAAAATTAGTCGAAACGATGGCAGGGGAATTGCGAGTGGAGAGCACCATAGGCAGTGGGAGCCACTTTTGGGTAAAATTACCTTTACCCGAAGTGTCCACCTTAGGAGACCTTAAAACGAAGCCACCGGCAATCATTACCGGTTTTGAGGGACCGCCACGCAAAATCTTAGTGATTGATGATAAAGCCGAAAATCGGGCGGTGTTAGTTAACCTGCTAACACCGTTAGGTTTTACGGTAGTAGAAGCCAGTGACGGTCAAATCGGGTTAACCCAAATGGAGACTGAGTTACCAGATTTAATTTTAACCGATTTGGTGATGCCTCATCTGGATGGTTTTGAATTATTGCGGCGACTTCGTAAAATGCCCGCGTTTACACATTTGCCGGTCATTGCTATTTCCGCCAGTGTCTTCGATTTTAACCGACAAGTCAGTATGGAAACCGGTTATGATGATTTCTTGCCCAAACCGATTAAAGCGGAAGAATTACTGGAGCGAATCAGTTTTCATCTCGGTTTGCATTGGATTTATGAACAAACCACGCCATCAACGGCCACGGCTAATCAGTCCGTCCCCGATACCATGGATGAGATAGTCTCTAGTTACCAAGGTCCTTCGCCGGAACAAGCTGCTATTCTATTGGATGTTGCTTTGATGGGAGATATTAATGGTATTATGGAAGAACTCGATGAGTTAGTTTGTCAGCAACCCACGTTAGAACCTTTTGCTAATTATATTCGTAAGTTAGCCAAAAATTTTGAGGAAAAAAAGATTTGTGAAATTTTGGAAAAATATAAGTAACTCAACCACCCCCTGCCCCTCCTTGTTAAGGAGG
>DZAL01000047.1:21259-25888 GCA_022729575.1 Thiomargarita sp. | reverse complement strand
GGAGTATGTGCCAACTGCGTTGGCAGGGTGTACTCCCCTCCTTGTTAAGGAGGGGAGTATGTGCCAACTGCGTTGGCAGGGTGTACTCCCCTCCTTGTTAAGGAGGGGCAGGGGGTGGTTATGCGTAAGATGAAAAACCCATTATCATGCAATCAACGCTCATGACTCAACTCACACTTATCGAACAAAATTTACAGAATGCTGACCAGCCGGCCCAATATCAAGAAGTTCTAACCTTGGTCACGCAATTAGCGACTACTTTGGCTTTTTCGCCGGAACCGGCACTGGACTTATCGGCTTATGGTCTCGTTCCCATGTTGAATTTATCTCCTCAACAGTGGGTGCAGAAACCGGTAGAAACGACTTTGCCATTATTGCGCAATAAGCGAATACATTGGCGCATGAATTGGCGGGCCGACTATTCGGTGGACACTTTATTTATCAAGTTAGGGACCGGGGGACGAGTCAACCATTGTCAGTTAATCTGGTCAATTTTTGATGAGCATTCAAAGGTAGTGGCCACCGCTCAAATTGATGGTACTACGGTAGTAGATGGTCAATGGACCGCCTTGGTCTTAACTGCGCCTCTCCTAAAAGGTCAATATTTCGGTGAATTAATTTCACCGGATGCCGATAATCAGGTCAACACTTTGTTTCTGTGGGTGACTATTGGAGAAGGGACTGACGATCTCGGTAGTATCACTGATAATGTTATCGATTTATACCGTTATGGAATCACGCCGATGATGGCACTGTCCACGCCATCTCCGAAACAGTTATCGCGCTCAGTGGAATTGGCTTGGCCGTTATGGCGAGGTAAAATTTTACAGTGGTATTTTGAAATTGCTTCTTTGCAACCTCCCGTTTCGGTCATTTATTTGAAATTGGCCACGGCGGGCAAGGTTAAATCAAATCAATTACAGTTATCGCTCTTTAACCTAGTGCTAGAAGATTTAACTTGGATCACCACGCTGACCATTGACAGTAGCCAAGTACGAGATAATCACTGGACTGAAGTGCTCCTCCCGTCACCGCTGTCGGTTGGCTCTTATATCGCTCGTCTCACGGCACCGCAAGCGGAAACCATTGAAAATACCCTGTTGGTTGGTTTAACCTGGTTGGGATTAGATAATTATTGTTATGTTTCCCCGGCCCCGACCACTCGACAACGGCAACGGGTATTGAGCACCATCAAATCTCGACCTCGCATTAGTTTGATAGTGCCCGTGATGATAGAAGAGGAAATTGGGATTCCGCCTTATCTATCCAGTTGTTTAAACAGTATTTGGCCACAAATTTATCCGGACTGGGAATTATGTCTAGTTACCAATCAAGTGGCGATTATTCAAAATTGGTTAGACACGAATTTTACGGAGTTTTCTAACCGTTATGCTAAACAAATTCAAATCATTGACTCTCCTCCCGCAATGGGTCTTCAACACGCTTTAACCGTGATTACGGGTGAATATTTAGCGATGTTATTTCCAACTGATCAATTAACGGAGGATGCTTTATTAGAAATCGTGATGAGTCTTAATCAAAATCAGCGGGCGGCAGATTTATTGTATTCTGATGAGGACCAAGTCAACGCGGGGGAGAGTTACAATGAGCCGGCGTTTAAACCTGAGTGGTCTCCCGAATTATTGAAAGGCTATTTTTATATCGGTCAGTTGGGAGTGTATCGTACTACTTTGGTGAGAAGTTTAGGTGGGTTTCGTGCCGAATTTTATCAATCTATTCCAACTATTCCAACCAGCAGTCAACGCTGGCAATTATTTCAGGGGTTATTAACCTCGGCGGTGTCTAGCAAATGTTATGAAGGACAAATATGGGATCTGGTATTACGATTGACGGAATTAACTCAGTGTATTCAACATATTCCAAAAGTGTTATATCACCGGCGGCGGCAATGGCCGTTAGTGGGAAGTGGCACGATGGGTCAGCGCGTGGTGACCGCCGCACTTAACCGTGAAGGCTTGGGTGGACAATTGATACCTAACCCGATGACGACCACCGCTAATCTCTGGCGTTATCCCGTGCGGAGACAACCGTTAGTGAGTATTGTTATTCCGACTAAAGATAGCGCGAGTTTATTAGCAACGTGTCTGGATTCACTGTGCCGCTTGACGACCTATCCACAGTGGGAAGTAGTAGTGGTGGATAATGGTAGTCAAGAAGCTACGACCTTCAATTTATTCAAACATTATCAAACTCGTTTAGGTCAAGCGTTTCGGGTCATTCGACAGGAGATACCGTTTAATTTTTCCAAACTGGTAAATGCTGGAGTCAGGGCCGCTAACGGTGAAGTGATTGTACTCTTAAACAATGACACCGAATTATTAGGTCCGCCGGACTGGTTATCGCAGATGTTAGGGTTTGCGCAACAGCCATCGATTGGAGTGGTAGGAGGTAAATTATTGTATCCACAGGAAAATACCATTCAACATGCAGGATTAATTTGTGGGGTAGCAGGAGTCGCGAATCATAGTCATAAACATTTTCCGGCCTATAGTCTTGGCTATGGTCAGCGTTTGGCCGTGATTGCCAACTATTCTGCCATCACCGGCGCTTGTTTGATGGTCACTCGGGCCCGGTGGGAACAAATTCATGGCTTTGATGAGCAATTGGGCATTGCTTTTAACGATGTGGATTTTTGCCTAAAATTATTAGCGGCTGGCTGTCGGCACCTGGTGTTACCTCATATCACTTTTTATCACCATGAGTCCAAAAGTCGTGGTTTAGAAAATACGCTTATCAAACAACGACGGTTAATCAAAGAGGAGGCTTATATGAGACGACGTTGGGGAGTATTATTAAAGCAAGACCCTTATTACAATTTGCATTTAACTCAGCGAGCCGAGGATTTTTCGTTGAATTTGGCTTCGATCTATGGTGGTGCTCGGCAATCGGAATCATGGTGGCGGAAGATATGGCAGTGGCTAGTAAATGACGAGTAGGGTGGATTTTGCGGTGCGGCTCCACCAGCCAGACTTCCAGAAAGCCTAACACCTTCTGGAAGTTACCGGCGAATATTAAGCCGAAGTACCTTCTTTTAGTTCAGCGGCCACTTGTTTGCCTTTTTCAAACTCTTCCGCAAAGTATTTTCTTACCTTTTCAGGATCGAAAGTAAGGAAAGTACCACCTGATTCAAAGTGTTGGATAAAAACTTTACCCACGGCGTAGGTAGCAGCGGCACCCAGCATGGCTATACTGACTCCACCTGCAACTTGTCCAATCCCAGGGATTATCTTTATCAAACTGGCTAAGGGAAAAGCCGCCTCTACTGGAAGCACTCCACCAATGAGAGCAATGATGGCTGATTTCCCAATATCTTTAGAAAAAGGAATGTTATACTGGTTAGCCAAACTGTGTAGTAGTTTGAGCTGTAAGACTACTAATGCTGCCAAATCGACCAACGGCACCGGTATAAGACCCAACACCAAAGAAGCAAGCGAGTAATTTCTTACGGTAAGATTAGCTTTTTTGGTTTTCGTAGTATAGTCAAATAGCGTGGTAATGGGATTGACTGTTTCTGTCATATTGATACCCTCTTGCGAGATTTTATTTTTCAAATGATATTCATGGCTACTTTGTCAATTTATCTTACGCAGTTGTCAGCATCAGAATTTAGCGAATTTATGATGAAGAAATAACAGAATAGACTAATGAATAACAATATTATCATTCTGAAAATTCTGATTCTGACAATCAAAATTACATAAGGTGAGTTATTAAGCCATGAATGAAGAAATTATGTCATAATCATAAAAATAAATCAACAGAGTTTATGTATATAAATTGATGAATCTTTATTAATTAAAAAGTTAATAATTACAGCAGTTTTGAACTCTTGAGCCGTTACAATGGTCCAGGCATAAGTCCTCATCAAACTTTGTTGTTGTCTAAATTCAAATTATCTTATAATCTTATCATTCTATGGGATTGATTGCATTTATAATCATTATACTCCCAACGGTGTCGATTAGATGATTGTAACTCCTTTAAACTTTTAAGATTAAATTTTATGATTAAAAAAAGTGTCCTTCACGTAGGTTGTGGCTCACGGGCAGTGGATCCTATCTTCACCGGCGTGGAGTGGAAAGAGATTCGATTAGATATTGACCCAGCAGTCAAACCAGATATTATTTGTAGCATTACTAAAATGAGTCCGATTCTGGACCAATCCTATGATGCCATCTGGTCTTCTCATAATTTGGAGCATCTCTATGCTCATGAAGTTTATTTAGCACTGCGAGAATTTCACCGAGTTTTAAAACCAGGTGGTTTGGCTTATGTGGCTCTACCAGATGTACAAATCGTGGCCGCCGAAATTGTTAAAGGTAATTTAGAAGGCGTGCTCTATCAATCGCCCGCAGGGCCGATTTCTCCTATTGATGTCTTCTGGGGCCATCGTGGTTATATTGAAGCAGGAAATCATTATATGGCACATAAAACTGGTTTCACGGCGCAAACGCTGGGTGACAAATTTATCGCGGTTGGATTTAAACGGGTTGAAGTTAAGCAGCAAAAAGCGATTTTTGAATTGTTAGCGATTGCTGAAAAATGATGGGAGAATTTCGATTTAATTTCGATTTGACAACTTAGATTTGACAACTTTCTAAAAGTTGT
>DZAL01000047.1:0-21159 GCA_022729575.1 Thiomargarita sp. | reverse complement strand
CAAATCTGGGTTCGATATTTAGATTTGACAACTTTCGAAAAGTTGTCAAATCTGGGTTCGATATTTAGATTTGACAACTTTCGAAAAGTTGTCAAATCTGGATTCGATATTTAGATTTGACAACTTTCGAAAAGTTGTCAAATCTGGGTTCGATTTAGAGTTGACCACTTAGATTTGACAACTTTCGAAAAGTTGTCAAATCTGGGTTCGATTTAGAGTTGACCACTTAGAGTTGACAACTTTCGAAAAGTTGTCAAATCTGGATTCGATTTTTAGATTTGACAACTTTCGAAAAGTTGTCAAATCTGCTTAACTAACCGTTTGGAAAGGGAAAATTGTTATGTCAGAATCAACCACGGCTTCTCAAGCCTACCTATGTGTAGTTTGTGGTTTCATTTATGAAGCAGCGACCGGTTGGCCGCAAGAAGGAATTGCCCCAGGCACCCGTTGGGAAGAGATACCAGACCATTGGGTCTGTCCTGATTGTGGCGCTGGTAAAACTGAATTTAAAGTCATTAACTCGCCTTAAGCGAAAAAAAGGAGTGCATAATACTTCTTGCACTCCTTTTCTTAGTAAGCTCCCTGACCTTTGAGGACCGCAGGCACCGTCTTTATAAGTAGCCATAAATCGCCGAAAAACGACTGGGTAGCAATATATTTTAAATCCATGTCTACCTGTTGTGGAAATGGAATTTCAGAGCGGCCAGAGACTTGCCAAATACAGGTAATTCCGGGTATCACTGCTAAACGTTGCCGTTGCTGTAGAGTATATTTAGCCACTTCATTCGGCAAAGGTGGCCGTGGACCTACCAGAGACATATCGCCTACCAATACATTATAAAATTGTGGTAACTCATCAATTGAAAATTTCCGTAGAAATTTACCAACGGGAGTAATCCGCGGATCCTGTTTGATTTTAAACAGCACCCCACCGTCCATCTCATTATATTTGATCAAGGCGGCCTTACGCTCTTCCGCATTCGTGTACATAGAGCGAAACTTCCACATAGTAAATGGCTGTCCTTGCTTGCCCACGCGAATTTGCGAAAAAAAAATCCGACCATGAGAATCTAAACTAATCAGTAACGCCACCAATAAAAACAGGGGGGTAAGTAATGCCAGGACGGTGCCTGAAACTAATATATCAAACCCTCGTTTAGCAATTAAACCACCGCGCCGAGCATTGAAACAAGCCCAACGTTGCTGTTGTAAACGAATAAACTGCCATAATGCTGATAAACTGCCCAAAATGGTATAACGATGTATGAGCTTTTCTTTTGGAAAAACAATTACGCTATGCCGTTGCACGGTAAGCGGAGTGGCCACCCAATGTAATACCCCTTCAATCTTGCTAACCAGATGGTTAGTATAAAACAGTGTGGCCTTATTGCCTCCTTTTAAGAAAGGCACCGGTTTTTGATAAGAAGGAGTGTAGGCGGTTGAATAGAGTTGACAGTTAGCCATAACACGAGGATGACGTGGTTTCTCCTGATGATTGACCTCGCCAATTTCGCTCCCACTGGCAGTGGTTACCGCCATTTCACTACGAAAAATCCTCAACCATACCTGCCACTCCTGGCGTTGCTTAGTCAACCAAGGAGTGAGCAGTGAATCGAGTTGAAGTAATGGTGGTTTATAATGCTTTGTGGTTAGCAATGAAGAATCGTTATTACGCCAATCTTGAATAATTTGGGCTAATTTGGTAATATATTTTTTAGCAATTCCTTGAATCATGGTCATCTCTTCTACTTTGAAAACTGGCAATTTTTTATAATAATTGATAAACATTGGTCATTCCTCTCATGTTTTTTTGACTACCTTTGAAATGACAATCCAAAATTATACCTGAGTCCAGTGACTACTTCTTAGAGGTATAAAATAAGGTATCAATAAATGTATGTATCAGAAAATTATGCAAAATATAAACCATTATTCAATGGTAGATAAATAACTCTATGAATTTAAAAAATTAGTCTTAATTGCTTTTTTCAATAATTTTAACTATTTGAAATAGCTAAGAATTAATATGACGTGAAATTATTCTTGCGGGTACACCTACGGCAATAGAATTACTGGGCACGTCAGAAATAACTACGGCATTAGCGCCTACTAATACGTCATCACCTATATGAATAGGACCAAGGAGTTTTGCCCCTGCGCCAATATCCACCCGATTGCCTATGGTAGGCGAGCCAGGGATACCCGTGTGTTTTAGGCCCACGGTCACTCCATTACGAATAATCACATCATCACCAAAAGAGGCATCACCACTCACAATAATGCCGCTAAAATGTTCAATTTTAAAACGTTGCCCAACCGTCGCTTCACAAGGTAATTCAATCCCCGTTAAAATTTGTACAATGAGATATAATACTTTGTAAATAAAAGAAAAAGGTAATCTTAACCAACGAGTTTTAATGGTGTAGCGCCACCGTCCAAAACGATAAACCCACATAACCCATAATCCTTGTCTAGCAATGTGGCCGTTATATGTGCGCCAATCTTCACGTATATTCTCAAACACAGTCATTTCCTTTTTTCAATTTAGACCAGATTTTCACAGAAACCATTGTACAATGTGCCGGTTTCGTTAATTCGCTTCGCTCACTCCTGAAACCATTAAATTATATTTGCGTAAGGTAATTTTATAATTAAAAATTGTATCATAGAGAAAATGAATAGAGAACGCATAAAGAATCATTAATTATATTATAAAATAAGGTAAAATATAATAATTGATTTTTAATAGATATAAAAGTGTTGATTTTCAGCAAGAGGTGTTGATTTTCAGCAAGTCATTTTTCAGTCTCAACAACATTTAAGCGAATTTTGGTAGTCCCTACCAACTAATGGAGGTATTAAAATCTAGGTGCTAACTTTACTAAACCTTACCAGTTTTAGGTTTCCTCAACCTCACCGGTTGAGGAAACCTCGGCGATTCTAAGTTTCCTAAACCTCAAAGGTTTAGGAAACTTTGAGCTTTGATAACTCATTGAAGGTTAACACCTCCATTGGTTTGGAGGGACTACCCGAATTTTCATTTTTCTATGCGCGTATTTGTTATCAAAAGTTTACTCTACCTATTTGCTCAATGGCCTCTACCAGTAATTCATGCCATTGCCGGCTTACTGGGACGACTGTTGGCCAAATTTCCTCGGTTGCGTTTAGTACAAGTCATTCGAACCAATATTCAATTATGTTTTCCTCAGTTATCCACGTTAGCGCAAACCGAATTAGTTCAACACAGCTTGATTGAAACCTGTAAAACCTTCAGTGAATTGGGAGCGTTATGGCTCTGGCCCGCGTCATCCGTATTAAAGTTAATCACCCAAGTCAGTAATGAAGCCTGTTTGCAAACCGCTTTGCAACAAGGAAAAGGAGTCATTTTATTGACTCCTCATCTAGGCGCTTGGGAATTAGCCGGCTTATATGCTTCCTCACACTACCCGCTGACCGCTTTATATCGTCCACCCAAATTAGCCGGGTTGCACGAGTTAATTCACACCGCACGAGAACGTGCCGGTGGACATTTTTTACCCACCACTCAAAGAGGAGTGCGGGCTTTAGCGGAAGCCCTGCGACGAGGTGAAGTCATCGGTATTTTACCGGACCAGGTACCCACCGAAATGAACGCCGGAATCTTTGCAGAATTTTTTGGGGTACCCACTTATACCATGGTGTTAGTCTCACGATTAGCGCGTAAAAGAGGGGTGCCCGTCATTTTTACCTATGCCGAGAGATTACCAACAGGTCAAGGCTTCCATCTGCACTTCTTACCCGCCACTCCTGACATTGCTTCAGACTATTTAGCCAAGGCAGTACGTGCGCTCAATGCCGGTATAGAACATTGTGTATTAACCTGCCCCACACAATACCAGTGGAGTTACAAACGTTTTAAACTTAGACCCGAAGGAAAGATGGCGGTTTATTAAAAATTGCGGTTTATTCTATTTGAAGAAAGGATGGCCTAGATTTCCTAAAGTTTCGAGATTTAGGAAGTCAGGACTGCCAGTCCTCGTCAACTCCTTAACTGAAACTGAATGGCATTGGTCTTTAGGTTCGTAGGTTCGTAGGGTAAATTAAGCAAAGCGTATCCACCAACCAGGCTATTTTTCCACCACCGTGGCCACCGTCAACAATCGGGAACTCAGTTTCACCGAACTATCACGTGCCGCCCGTAAATTCACGACCAAACGAATCCTTTTCTCCTCCTTCAACAGGTGAACCATACCACCCTGCTCGGCAAAACTGCCTATATCGCTGACCGTCAAAATCATCTTCTTGGAGACTTTAGCCAAAATATTTGATAAACTCGATTGTTCAGACATCCCCACGAACAACACTTGACATTGCTCGATGTCATCCAGACTCACATTTCTTTTGAAGACTATCTGCCGTTGTTCGACTTTTTTATCTTTGATGGTATTGAGGGTGTTACCAAACACGTCTTTTCCCAAAAAGCAAAACACCAGCAGTTGTTTATTCTCCGCCGTTGGCCAATAGACCAATTGCGCCACATTGTAAAGAAAACGAGCTTTGATTTCGTATTCTTCCTGTGCGCTGTATTCGGCATGAGCATTAGATACATTGAACAGCAGCAGACCTGTCAGAGTTAACAGGTTAATTCGCCGAAGTGTTAACCAGGTCAGCATTTTTCCATACATCAATTGCATAAATTTCACCGGTTTGGTTAATTTGAACACTCACTTTACACATATAACCACCCTCCAGCTCCAATGCCATTAAGTTAAGCGATTTCCAGATCCACCGCAGGGGATAAAGGCGGTTGCAGATAGGGATAACACTCCTTCGAGGGGTGTTATCCCTTACCTCCAGCCATGCACCCTACAACTTGAGCTTAACTTAATGGCATTGGGGCAGGAGGCGATTGAATTAACTATGCGTAAAGTAAGTCATAAGTTAGTTGTAACGAGTATTGTATATTCGAACGATTTTCATTACAATGCTCAAATTCTAACAAAGTCACCCTGACTGTCAAAATCATCAATTATTTTGACAACCTTTGGTGAATTTCGTGAGTTCTCTAAACACCACTAACTTTTAGGATTTATCAAAATGAAACCGATTTTCTTAGCGAAATTAGGAATCTTAACACTATTATTATGTTTATTCAACCTCACTTTGGCTGATAACCCTAATGACGTAGAGTTTGACCCCTTGACTGAGCTACAAAAACTCACTCAACAAGAATTAGTAGGAGTTCAGGCTAAAATTGCCACCGGCATTAAACAATCGACCGACCACTCACCAGCAATTGCTACGGTGATTACGGCGGAAGATATCGAAGCGATGGGCGCCACCGATTTAGATGAGGTGTTGGAAACCGTGCCGGGGTTGCATGTGGCGAGAAACCATGTACCGAATAATAACCCTATTTACCTCATTCGTGGAATTTATTCTGATTTTAATGCCGAAGTGTTGGTACTGATTAATGGGATTTCCATAGAGTCCCTACTCACTGGTAATCGTGGCCAAATCTGGGGCGGGATGCCCGTCAATGCGATTGCCCGGATTGAAGTCATTCGGGGGCCTGGCTCCGCCCTCTATGGGGCCGATGCCTTTGCCGGCGTTATCAATATTATTACCAAAACCAAAGAAGACATTGAAGGTACCGAGATCGGACTCCGGACCGGTAGTTTCGATACCCGAGATGCCTGGCTATTACATGGTGGCCAGTGGAAAGGTTTTGATCTCGCACTGACCTTAGAATACCACGATACCGCAGGATTTCGAGAGATCATTGAGAGTGATATTCAAACCTACTATGATAATTTGTTTGGGACCCATGCCTCCTGGGCCCCTGGCCCTGTCAACATGTCGCGGCGCAGCTATGATCTGCGCTTGGATGTTGCGCGTGACCAGTGGCGATTGCGAGCGGGTTATCAAGGGCGACGTAACATTGGAAATGGTACAGGTGCGACACAGGCGCTGGATCCTTATGCTCGCTGGTTAGATAACCGTTACAATGCCGATCTCACCTATCATGATCCCCATTTTACCACTGATTGGGATGTTACCGCGCAAGTGAGTGTTTCTCAGTCCGGCTTTGGGACAACACAAGATCAGTATAATTATCCACCAGGTGCCTTTGGTGGTGCTTTTCCTGAGGGAATAATTGGTCAACCTAGCGTAAAGGAACGCCAAAGTCGTTTGAATTTAGCCAGTGTATATTCGGGCATTGAGAAACATACTCTCCGGTTGGGCGGTGGCTATTATTACGGGGACCTTTATAAAACCGGCCATCTTATCAACACCGACCCCTCTGGTGCGCCTCTTCCTCCAGGCTCTGGATTGGTAGAGTATGGCGATACCCCTTATGTTTTTCAGCCCGAAACGAGTCGCCAGAGTTGGAATTTCTTCCTTCAAGATGTTTGGGCCGTTGCATCAGATTGGGAATTAACCACAGGTGTTCGTTACGACCATTATTCAGACTTTGGTTCCACGGTTAACCCACGGTTAGCCTTGGTCTGGCGTATTAACCCGGCCTTCACCACCAAATTTCTATATGGTCGTGCCTTTCGTACACCCACATTAAATCAGCTCACCGCCACTAACAATGTCATGATAGCAAGTAACCCCCAGTTACAGCCTCAAACCATTGACACAGGGGAAATTGCTTTAAATTACCATGCAAGCGATACCCTAAACTTGATGACTAACCTTTTCGTTTATAAAATTGGCGATGCCATTCGTTATCAACGGTCAACCGAGAGGTTATATGGGAATAGCATACCTTTCGTGCCACAAAACTTGGGAAGTCAAACGGGACACGGCCTCGAATTGGTGGCAAAGTGGGCGCCAAAGGCCAGTTTTAACCTCATCGGTAATTATGCCTATCAAACCGCCACCGATGAAAATGACCATGACCCTGGTTATGCCCCTAACCACCACTTTTATCTCAGAACCGATTGGCAATTTTGGCCTTACTGGTACTGGAATACTCAACTGAATTGGGTCGGCGAAAGACCGCGTCCCGCCGATGATACCAGACCGCCATTAGAAGGTTATACCACCGTGGATTTGACTCTGCGTCGTAAATATTTGAAGGACCATTGGGATTTTGCACTGTCCGCGCGAAACTTGTTTGATACCGAGGTCCGTGAACCATCACCTGGGGCTGGTACCACGGGGATTATTGGATTACCTAATGATTTGCCGCAAGCGGGACGTAGTATTTGGTTAGAGATGAAGTATCATTTTTAGATTGGTGGGGTGCGTCCCAGGCACCAAAAAATGGAAAATGAAGAATGAATCTATTCCATTTTCCACTCTCCATTTTTCATTTTTAGAAGGGAAACTCATGCAAGGCATTCATTTTGTTGTCGATGACCACAACGAACACATTGCAGTCCTCATTGATTTAACCAAATACGGTGAACTTTGGGAAGATTTTTATGACAGTCTCATCGCGTCTGAACGTCAGAATGAACCCAGAGAATCTTTGACCGAAGTTCGGCAACAGTTAATTCAGCAAGGGAAGTTAACGGCCCATGACTGAATATCGAGTCACTTTTGCCCGTTCGGCCCGTCATGACCTAGAAATTCTAAGTACCAGCGTCGTTAATCGGGTGTTTCCCAAAATTGAAACACTGGCTAACCAACCACGCCCACTTGGATGCCTAAAATTGCGGGGTTGGCACGACCTTTGGCGCATCCGGGTAGGTGATTATCGTGTCATTTATTCGATTGATGATGCTGGACCAATCGTTGACATTCTTTATGTGCGCCACCGAAGCAAAGCATATCCACCTGTTTGACCGTGTTACAATGTCTGGGCTACCTGGCTTAATTTGGTGGGCCACGATAAACCTGTGGCCCACCCTACCTGGCTAAGTTTTTTTCAAAAAACTTAGTTTCTAGGCTATCACCCTAAAGAAACTTACTTTGCTACAATCCTTATGCCTGCCAAAGATTTATTTCATAATACCGTTAACAACGCACTACAAAAAGACGGTTGGGTAATTACCGATGATCCGTTGCATTTAAAATATGGTGGCTTGCACCTCTATGTGGATTTAGGTGCCGAAAAGATTCTGGCGGCGGAACGGGCAGGACAACAAATTGCGGTTGAAATTAAAAGTTTCGCCCAGTTATCCCCGGCCAACGAATTTCATAAAGCCTTAGGACAATTTATCGGTTATCGGTTTGTGCTTAAACAACAACAACCTGAACGTGTTCTATACTTGGCAGTCCCTCATGAAATTTATCAGGGATTTCTGAATTTTCCTTACGTCAAAGCACTCTCTGAAGAATATCAAGTAAGATATTTAATTTATAGTATTTCGCAGGAGGAGATAGTCAAATGGCTGACGTGAACCAATATCGTGCCTCAATTGAAACTTTGCTGAAACAATATGCGGAATTAGGCACCTCCGCAACGGATTCGACTGGTGTGGAACCGCAATTGATTTTTGACCGAGAACGAGACCATTATTTACTGAATTATGTCGGCTGGCAACAAGAACAGTATATTTGCGGCCCAGCCATTCAGTTTGATATTAAAAACGGCAAGGTTTGGTTTCAATATAATGCTACGGAACTGGATGTGATTGATGAACTTATCGCCATGGGGGTGGCAAAGCAGGATATTATCATTGGGTTTCATCCACCCTATTGGAGAACTTCTATGGTATGATAGCCCAGGGTAGGGTGCAATGCCATTAAGTTAAGCTAAAATTACGGCGTTGGAGTCCAAAGCTTCAGCTTTGGAAACGCCGTTTTACCTTAACCAGTCTCATCCAAAGCTGAAGCTTTGGACTCCAACACGGCTTAACTTAATGGCATTGAGGGTAGGGTGGGCCACAATGCCATTAAGTTAAGCCATTCCCCGGTCTGGTTTTAACCTTGAAGATCTGGTTTTCGACCTTCAAGGTTTCTTTCGCAGGCTTAACTTAATGGCATTGAGGGTGGACCAGTGTTGGTTTGCCCATCTTCACCAACAACTCAATCTGATGGGCAACGATAAACCCGTTGCCCACCCTACATGACTGGACGCGGAGCGTCCGGGCGGCATTACCACGCGGAGCGTAGTAACGAGGTTACGAAACTAAGTTTCTTCAAGAAATTTAGTTTCTCACGGCCTCTCGCATAAGGTGAGTAAGAAACTAAGTTTTTTCCAAAAACTTAGTTTATGATCCAACACCTCAATAAATTTAAGAAGATATTTTATGAATGACTCTCAACACCATCAACAAATTATGGAAGATAACCAAACTACTACCGACTACCCCAAAGACTTATGTATTCACCAACTCTTTGAGGCTCAAGTCGCCCATACTCCAGAAGCCGTTGCAGTCGTCTTTGAAGACCAACCACTCAGTTATCAAGAATTAAATCAACGGGCCAATCAATTAGCCCACTACTTAAGACAACTGGGGGTTAAACCAGAAGTCTTAGTGGGTATTTGTGTCGAACGCTCCTTGGAAATGATAGTCGGCTTACTCGCGATCCTCAAAGCCGGAGGTGCCTACGTACCATTGGATCCGTCCTATCCACGAGAACGGTTAGCCTTTATGCTGGACGATGCTCAAGTCCCGGTCCTGTTAACCCAACCTCGCTTACAAGCCGTACTGCCAAAGCATCGAGCGGCAGTAGTTTATTTGGACATAGACCAGCAAATGGTTACTCAGAATCAAGCGAATCCCATTAATCAAAGCACCCCAGATAACTTAGCTTATTGCATTTATACGTCAGGAACCACCGGGAAGCCTAAAGGAGTACTCATTGAACACCGTGGAGTAGTGCGACTGGTTAAAAACACTAACTATGCCAAGTTAACGGCTGAAGAAATTTTTCTTCAACTGGCACCTATTTCTTTCGATGCTTCTACCTTTGAAATTTGGGGCTGTCTCCTCAATGGAGCCCAATTGGTCGTCATGCCAGCTCATACCCCCTCTTTGGCAGAATTAGGATATGCTCTACAACGCTACCAAGTGACCATACTATGGCTCACTGCTGGTTTATTTCATTTGATGGTGGATGAACGATTGGGAGACTTAACACAGATACGTCAACTATTAGCCGGTGGCGATGTTTTGTCGGTTTCCCAGGTCAAAAAAGTTCTTCAAACCCTAAAAGACGGTGTGCTGATTAATAGCTATGGTCCCACCGAAAATACCACTTTCACCTGCTGTTACACAGTAACCGATGCGAATCAGCTAGATAATTCAGTTCCCATTGGTTGTCCCATTGCCAATACCCAAGTCTATGTGTTGGATGCTGAATTACAACCGGTGCCTATTGGTGTTAAGGGTGAATTGTATATTGGAGGAGATGGCCTAGCCCGCGGCTACCTCAATCGTCCCGAACTCACTGCCGAAAAATTCATCCCCCACCCCTTTAATAACCCCAAGGCCCGTCTATATAAAACTGGAGATTTAGCTCGCTATCAGCCCGATGGCAATCTGGAATTTTTAGGTCGCCTTGACCACCAAGTGAAAATCCGCGGTTTTCGCATCGAGTTGGAAGAGATTGAAGCCGTGTTATGTGTACATCCCGGTGTCTCCGAAGCCGTAGTAGTAGTCCGCGAAGAAGTGGGCGATAAACGACTGGTAGCTTACGTAGTCTATAAACTCACTCCAGAACGAGTACCACTCCATAGCACCTGCTTATTAGGCTGTATACTCGAGGTGAGTGAGGATAATTTGATAGAAGTGACTACCGTTGACATCTCTTATGGTGGTGTGGGTCTAGCAGGCGTACCAGGAGGATGCCAGCTAGGACAACGGCTACGCTTGCGCTTGCGACTCCCAGAAATTCCTGACAACTTCTGGGTAGAAGGAAATATCGCCTGGCTACGAAGCAAACGTGCTGGTGTCCGTTTTGAACTTACGCCCGAACAACAACACCTGCTACACCATGGCATCAATCGTTTTCTGGAAACACAAGGACTATTACGGGCCTTGCAAAACAGTTTTATTGAACACCTACGTAAGTTTTTGCAAGAATCTCTCCCAGATTATATGGTCCCCAGCCATTTTGTGATATTGGATGCCTTGCCCTTGACCCCCAACGGCAAAGTGGACCGTCACGCCTTACCCCAGCTCGACCCAACTCGTCCGGACCTGCGTAGTCCAGAAGAGGAAGCTATAGCGAAAATTTGGGCCGATTGTTTAGGACTAGAACGGGTGGGCCTCCACGACCATTTTTTGAAATTGGGCGGCCATTCTTTACTGGCAACTCGAATCCTCTCCCGGTTGCAGGAAGTATTTCAAGTCACTTTACCCTTATCGAGTCTCTTTGAAGCGCCGACCGTAGCGCAATTGGCCAAACGAGTCAAAGAACTCCTCCAGGAAAAATCTTCTCAAACGCCCGTGGTGCCCTTTGAACCGGTGGCCCGTGATGCCGATATTCTACCGCTCTCCTTTGCGCAACAACAACTCTGGATACAAACGCAATTCGTTCAAGACCAGCCCGTTTATAACGAACCGCTGACCCTACGCTTAGGGGGACCCGTCAACGTGATGGCGGTAGAACAAAGTTTGAATGAAGTGATACGCCGCCATGAAGCCTTACGCACGACATTTCGAACGGAACATGGGCAACCGGTGCAGGTCATTGCTGAGAACTTGACCTTGAAATTGCGCTTTATCGATCTGGGAACAATGGTAAGTTTCCCCTCACCCCCGGCCCCTCTCCCGGAGGGAGAGGGGAGTCAGGCCTCAATGCAGGTTTTCTCCCCTCTCCCTCTGGGAGAGGGGCCGGGGGTGAGGGTTGCCACTGAGGAGGCGCAACAACCGTTTAATTTGGCCCAGGGACCCTTACTGCGGGCTACTTTAATCCGGTGGGACGATACGGACTACCGTCTTTTTTTGACGTTACACCACCTAATTTTTGATGGCGTGTCTCTAACCTCCATCTTGTTGCCAGAACTGGAGAAACTTTACCAAGCTTTCGCCAATGGGCAACGTTCACCCTTGCCAGAACCTTATCTCCAATATGCCGATTATGCCAGTTGGCAACCGCAATGGCTTCAGGGAAAACTGTTAGAAACCCAATTGGCTTATTGGAAACAACAATTAGCGAATTTACCCCAGTTACCACTCCCGACTGACCATCCACGGCCTGCACTTTCCACTTATCGCGGTGCCAGACACGGTCTAGCGTTGTCGAAAGAGCTCACGCAGGCATTGAAAGCACTTAGCCAAACCGAAGGAGTGACTCTCTTTATCACCCTTCTGGCCGCCTTTAACACCTTGTTATATCGTTATACGGGCCAAGACGATATTCCAGTGGGCACCGTGACTGCGGGTCGCCACCGGGCCGCCGAGCTGGAGGAAATCGTGGGCTACTTGGTTAACCCCTTAGTGTTGCGTACCGACTTATCGGGTAATCCCAGTTTCTCGCAACTCCTCCAGCGCGTTCGTGAAGTCACTTTAGTCGCCTACAAGCATCAGGATTTACCCTTTGACCACTTGGTCCGAGAACTTCACCACGCTCGTCAACTGGGTGCGAATCCACTCTTTCAAGTAGCTTTTGTCCTTGTACCCCCAATGCCCATTCTCTCCTCCGGCTGGACCATCAGTCAACTGGACATTCATACCGGCACCGCCAAATTTGATTTAACCATGGAACTCGATGAGCGGCCCGAAGGTATCATTGGTCGTCTGGAGTACAGTACTGACTTATTTGAAGAAGCCACGATTACCAGAATGATTAGTCACTATCAAACCCTGTTAGAAGGCATCGTGGCTTATCCTGAAAACTCGCTTTCACAGTTGCCACTGTTGACGGCTAAAGAACAACAACAATTACGGCTCTGGAATAAAACGCCCTTAGCAATGGGTATTCACCAACTGTTTGAGGCCCAGGTAAAACGGACTCCAGACGCCAGCGCCGTGGTCTTTGAAAACCAATCACTAACCTATCGGGAATTGAACCAACGGGCCAATCAACTGGCCCATTATCTCATGAGTCTGGGAGTGAAACCAGAAGTCCTGGTGGGAATCAGTGTGGAACGTTCTTTGGAAATGATAGTGGGGGTGCTAGGTGTTCTCAAAGCGGGTGGGGCTTATGTTCCCTTAGACCCCAAGTATCCTCAAGAACGCTTGGATTTTATGGTGGAGGATGCACAAGTGAAAGTATTGTTGACTCAACAACACCTGCGGAAGACCTTTCAAGGACCATATTCGCTGTGTTGTCTGGATAGTGACTGGGAAACCCTGGCTAAGGAAAGCCTTGAGAATCCAGACCATGAAGTGGCACCTCATCAACTGGCTTATGTGATTTATACTTCAGGTTCTACCGGTAGACCGAAAGGAGTAATGGTGGAACACCGGGGGCTGTGCAATCTGGCTATTGAACTAATTCGTCGTTTTAATATACAGCCGGACAGCCGGGTACTCCAATTCGTTTCTTTTAGCTTTGATGTTTCTATCTCAGAGATAATCATGGCTTTGGTATCAGGCGCAACTCTCTGTTTAGTAACGCGGGACGCACTGTTTCCCGGTCGCCCTTTATTGCAATTATTGCATGAACAAGCTATCACCATAGTTAACTTACCCCCCTCTGTGTTGGCTATCTTACCTGTTGATGAAGTATTAACCAATTTGCAAACTATCGTGGTTGGTGGAGAACCCTGCCCGGCCGAACTAATAGACCAGTGGGCGCCAGGCCGTCGCTTCTTCAATGCCTACGGCCCAACGGAAACAACCGTTTGTGCTACCATCGCGGAATGTACTGATGGCAAACAGAAACCGCCCATTGGTCGTCCTATTGCCAACACCCAAGTTTATGTTCTCGATAAACAACTGCAACCAGTACCAGTCGGGGTGCCAGGCGAATTATACATTGGTGGCATTGGCCTGGCCCGAGGCTATCTAAACCGTCCTGAACTGACCGAGGAAAAATTTATTCCTAATCCCTTTAGTGAGACCCCAGGGGGACGCTTGTACAAAACTGGAGATTTAGCTCGCTATCTGTCAGATGGCAACTTGGAATTTTTAGGTCGGAGCGATAACCAAGTGAAAATTCGTGGCTTTCGTATTGAGTTAGGTGAAGTTGAAACTATCCTCAGTCAACATCCCGCCATACAACAAGTTGTCGTCATGGTCCGCGAAGAGATTCCTGGAGACAAACGATTAGTCGCCTATTGGGTCGCTAATTCACCAACTCCGCCCGACCACACCGAATTGCGCCAGTGGTTGTCTAAAAAGCTACCCGATTATATGATACCCACCACCTTCATATTACTAGAATTTTTTCCATTGACTCCTAATGGCAAAGTGGACCGCCGGGCAATTTCACAGACAGATTTGACAACTTTCGAAAAGTTGTCAAATCTTAGCCCAGATTTGACAACTTTCGAAAAGTTGTCAAATCTCAGCCCAGATTTGACAACTTTCGAAAAGTTGTCAAATCTTGAGTGCATCATTACCCAAATCTGGCAAGAGGTGCTATGCTTGAATAAAATTGACCTTCACGCATCATTTTTTGAAATAGGAGGACATTCTTTACTACTGGTACAAGTACAAGAAAAACTAACGGTAGCGTTAAATCGCCCGGTGCCAATCACCGTCCTGCTTCAATCTCCGACTATCCACACATTGGCAAATTATTTTAGTCAATCGTCGGCACCCGAATCAACCCGATTTGATAGCACGGTGGCACGTACCAAGCAGCAACGTGTGGCTCGTTTGAAGAGAATGAATAACGAATAGGAAAGCTCATTCCAAGCTACCTAACTAACAACTTAACTTCACTATGAATAATTAATAAGGTATTTCATCATGAGTTTCCATTTTCAAATTAATAACTATCGGGCCCTGCAAACGATTGACTTTGCTCCTGATGGAGTCTGTCTTATTGTGGGTGCTAACGGCTGCGGCAAAACCACGCTACTGTCAGCGATTGAACTCCTGCGAAATGCGTTTGAACGAGGATTTGGCAATGCCATGGATTTGGCAGGTGGCCAAATGTGGTTTACTCATGTTGATTCCCCACCAGACACCCCCACTACCTTTGCCATTGAAACGGCCGGTTTGCGCTGGGAACTCCGTCCAACCGTCTATCCCAATGGGTTTATCTATCCTATTGCTGAGAAGATGACCCAAGACAATCAGACACTCTTTGTCGTAGAACCAGGGGACTCCCAGTTTCAATATAACAATAATACATTTGTTACCGACCAGCGGCAGTTAGCTTTGAAACGTATCTATGATTTCATATCCCCTAGTCGTGAATTTGACGGCCTGATTCAGCCCTTAGTACATTACCAGCATCATGTCGATTATAATAATTGTTGGCGTTTGGCAAGAATGGGTTCACCCATGAGTTCAGATACGGAACTGAGTGTGGGCGGACAAAATGCCTTTTCGGTGCTTAGAAATTGGCAATCTTCTAAACCACTTCGGGAACGTTATGAATTTGTCGTCGAGGTTCTTAAAGAAGCGTTTCCTAATTTTTTTGATGACCTGGATTTTGACAGTGCTGGTCTGACCAACTTTATTCGGGTTTATCATCCTAAGCACCCAGACCCTTTACTAGCCCATTTGATGTCACACGGTTTCCTCACGACCATGTTACACCTAATGGCGGTTTGTTCGATTCCAGACGGAGGGATTGTGGGGATTGATGAACCAGAAAATGGGTTGCATCCTTATGCAATTCATGTCCTCATGGAAGCCTGTCGACAATGGGCCACCGAACATAATTTGACGGTGTTATTGACCACTCATTCACCTTTCATGCTAAATGAATTTAAGGAGGAACCACAACGAGTTTACGTGATGGACCAGAATGAATCTAAGCAACTGACTCCCTTAACCGAACTGAGAGACTCGGAATGGCTTAGATATTTTGCCCTGGGGGATTTATATGGTAAAGAGTTTGCGCGGATGGGAGATTATTAGCATGAACGGCACAGTAAAACTGATTGTAACAGGAAATATGGAAGAGAAAGCACTGGCAACCGCTTTAACAAGAGAATTTTCAGGACTCTCCTTTTCAACCAAACGTTTATATGGAATGACATCTGTTAATTTTGCCAAAGCACCCACACCGTCAGTTAAAAAAGACCAAGATGCGGATAAACTTCTTACCAATACGGATAAACTTGCCATTGCACTGGTTGCGGCAGTGGATCCTGGACGAAAAGGAAAATCCGAAGATATGGCCATAGTTATTGATGATTTGGAAGTTGATAATCTTCAGCAACCAGAAGTGGTGGTTAAATACTTTCGTGAGGCGGTCACTAGATGTATACCAGAACGCTGGGAAAATCAAGACAGACAACAATCGTGTTTTGAGAAAGTACGTGAACGTTGTTCTTTCCATCTGTTTGTTCCCATGACCGAGGCTTATTTCTTTGGCGAAGTGCCTGGCGCACTGGATCGGGCAGGCGCAAAATTACCTTCAATGGTATCTGGTGCAACTATGGATGTAGAAGATTTTCTGGTCACTGACGATGCTGGTTATCTTTGGGCACGGGCCCAAAAAATACCAAGAATCAAGGATGACGTACCCTATTGGGCACCTCCTCTATCAAATTTGACGGAACCAAAAGCCGCTGAAAGACTAAAAAATTGGTATAAACGACATCCCAAACATTACCTTGAATATCTCTGTGACAGAAAAGGAATTAACAAGAAGAAAACCGGCTACCAAGAAACCGATGGAGGAGTGAAGGCACTTGAATCTCTTGATTGGAACTCAGTATTGTCTGGTAATCCCAACCATGTAAAATATCTGAGATCGCTGTTTGATGATATTTCGAGTCGATTCGGTTTACCCAATCCATATCCAGGTGAGTGTGCATTCATCACCGATTGTAAACAAGGTAGTGTGTTGCGAAACATATAGCCAGCGTCTGGTGTAATGACACTAAACTTGAAATGGTGTCTGAAGCGAATATTGCACCCTACGTTCGCTGGACACGGGTAGCGGTACTGGACTAGAGACTTCAGCCGCAATGCCATTAAGTTAAGCCCGACGGGTAGGGTGCGTCCTACGCACCACTCAAACACTGTGCGGATTTTCAAACGGTGCGTGGGACGCACCCTACCTTAACTTAATGGCAGTGGGCTCAAGCCTCTAGTCCAGCCTGGTGTTTTTCATTTTCCATTTTTCATTTTCCATTATAATGCGCAAATTTAAAGACTTTTCACTTAAATCTAAACTCAGTACCATTATCTTATTTACCAGCGGCATCCTCCTGGTGTTAGCTTCTACTATTCTGGCGACCACAGAAATATTAGCTTTTCGGCGTGGTATGGTTGCCGACTTATTGGTCTTGGCCGACTTAGTAGGAATGAATAACAGCGGGGCCCTGCTGTTTGATGATCCTACCACCGTCAAAGAAAATCTGGCCTCGTTACGTGCTAATCCCCATATTCTCGTCACGCATCTGTTTAACGCTCAAGACACCCTCTTTGTCAGCTATTTTAAAGAGGAGCTAGAGGGATCAAGTGTACCTATGCCTACCAACGTGACCGACTATTATTTGGAATATCTACAGGTACCAGGAAAGACCGAAATAGCAGACCATTATTTCTTTCGTGATAACTATGTGGCCGTGTTTAAAACCATCCAGTTTAAAGGCGAAAAACTAGCAACGGTCTATTTGCGGTCGGATTTGCAAGAACTCCAGAAACGAATCCGGTTAGCCATCAATATGACCCTAGCCGTTTTGTTAGGCGTGTTACTGCTCGGCATCGTGTTAGCCTCTCGTCTGCAACAAGTGATTACTCGTCCCATTTACCACTTATTGAACATTATGGAAGGAGTAACACATCAAAATAACTACTCACTACGTGCGCAACAAACCACTGACGATGAAGTAGGACAACTGGTGAACGGCTTTAATGAAATGATTACTCAAATTGATGGCTACCGTCATCATCTGGAAGACAAAGTGCAAGAGCGTACCATCGAACTGGTCAAAGCGCGTGACCAAGCCCTGGCGGCCAATAAAGCCAAAAGTGCCTTCATTGCCAATGTGTCCCATGAAATCCGCACGCCCTTAAACGCGGTACTGGGGTATGCCCAATTATTGCGACGAGATACCACATTGACGGCAGGTCAACGAGACTCCTTATTAGTGATTGAAAAAAGCGGAACTCACTTGTTGGGACTCATCAATGACATTTTAGATGTTTCTAAAATTGAAGCCGGGGCGATGGAATTGCGACCTGAAAATTTTCTGCTCAACGAATTTATTGAAGGACTGTCAGGCATGTTTAAGCTACGCTGTGACCAAAAATCATTAAATTGGCAAGTCGAAAATTTGCTTTCCAAAACCCAAGTTTTGGTGTATGCTGATCAGGGTAAATTACGCCAAATTTTAATCAATCTGTTAGGCAACGCGGTAAAATTTACCGATCAAGGCGAAGTAGTGTTACGGGTATTTCGAGAGCAAGAAGACTCTTGTTTTGAAGTCACTGATACGGGCCCTGGCATTTCCCAAGAAGCGCTAGCAAATATTTTCAAACCATTCTTTCAAGATAGTGTCGGTTATGATAAAGGTGGCACCGGGCTAGGATTGACGATTAGTAAACAACAAGTCGAGTTGATGGGAGGTATCTTGACGGTCACTTCCGAAGGAGGCCACGGGGCTTGTTTTACGGCCCGCTTGCCACTACGACCAGGGGAAGGCGGAGAGGGGATGACTCAGGCCCGGACCATACAGAATTATCGTCTTCACGCTGCTTGTACACTTCGAGCCTTGGTAGCAGACGACCGGCAGGAAAATCGTAATCTGTTAGTGCAAATGCTCACCGAAATTGGCTTAGAAGTGTGCGAAGTGGGCACCGGAGAACATGCGTTAGAGGCCATCGAGGGCAAATCGTGTGATATAGCATTTCTGAAAGTGCCGCTACCGGATATGGCAGTTCAAGAAATTATACAGACGCTACAAGCGCGTAAGATGACCACCGCCGCCTCTAAAATTCCCCATCAATGGCCGTGTGTGGCCATTTTAAACACAGCTTATGAAAGTAAATCGGCCTTGCAACTGGGGTTCCATGATTTCATCGCCACCCCGTTCCAATTTGAGGCACTTTACCGCTGTCTGGACAAATTACTCAAGACCGATTTTGCAGTTAACGACGCTACCACCACTCAGTCGATGTCTGCCACACTGAACCTCAGTCTTGACCAATTAGCTTTGTCAACCGAATGGTGTGACCAGTTAGTCGAAGCGGCAGAATTAAGCAATTTGACGGTCCTTGAAAAGATGATCCTGGAGTTAGAACAAGGAAATCCTTACCAACAAGCGTTAGCGAAGTTGTTTGCCGAGTATCTAGCCAACTATGATATTGACCCAGTGGGAGAAACTTTGCGAAAACTTCGGGCGGGGGAAACCGTCACGGTAGTCATTGCGGTTGAACCACCCGCTACTGAAGAGACCGCTGCCACCCTAGATTTAACTAAATTACGAATCTCCAAAGAATTGCACCAACGTCTCGTGGAAGCAACTGAAATTGGTAATCTCACGGTAATTGAAGCCGTGGTGGCAGAATTAACCCAAGGAGATATTCAACAACAACTATTAGCCCAATTGATTGAGGAACAACTGGTGGATTTTGAGTTGGACCACCTCATGCAAATTCTGGAGAAAATCACTTATGCCTGAAAATTTTATTCGTGAAAATTATGCTATTAACCTAAAAGGTGCGAAAATTCTGATAGTGGATGACACCTCAGAAAATCTTAATCTATTACGCAAAGTGCTAGCCAAAGAAGGTTATGAACTATTTGTGGCTAATAGTGGTGAGAAAGCTATCAAAATTGCTACGCGCGCGGTGCCAGATTTAATCTTGCTGGATGTGATGATGCCAGTGATGGATGGATTTGAAACTTGCCGGCGGTTGAAAGAGGACCCTACTTTCAAGGAAGTTCCGGTCATTTTCATTACCGCTAAAAACCAAACCGCGGACATGGTAGAAGCGTTTCAAGCTGGCGGAGTGGACTTTATCAATAAACCGTTTCGTCACGAGGAAGTTTTAGTGCGGGTGCGCACCCATTTACAGACTCATTTTTTGCTCAAACAGCAAGAACGTTTGGTGATGATGGCGCATCAAGCCCAAAAAATCGCCGACCAAGCTCGGCAGGTTGCCGAAGCTGCGAATCGCGCGAAAAGCATCTTTTTAGCGAAAATGAGTCATGAATTACGAACTCCGCTGACCGCTATTCTTGGCTATACCGACTTATTGGAAGAAGAGGTCGAAGATTTTGGATATGACAACATTTTACCCGATCTCTATAAAATTCAGAACGCTGGTAAAAGTTTACTGGCCATTGTCAGTGACATTTTAGATTTAGCAAAGATCGAAGCCGATAAGATGGAGATAAGTTTTACCGACTTTGAGGTACACAAGTTGGTCTCGGAGGTCACTGCTAAGATTTTGCCAGCGATAACCTCGCGGAATAACACCTTGGTCGTCAACAGTCCGAAAGATTTAGGTACGATGTATAGCGACCATTATAAACTCTCACAAATTCTATCAAACTTGTTGGATAACGCGAATCGATTTACTCCTTCCCCAGGCACCATCACGATGACGGTGAGCCGTTATGCTACTCAATCATCAGGGATTTCTGCCAATACGAGTTCAGAGTGGCTTCGCTTTTGTATCAGTGACACCGGGACCGGAATTAAGCCGGAGATGATAGAGAAGATTTTTCAGGCGTTTGTCCAAGTCGACGATTCTTATACTCGTAGCCACGATGGTGCTGGCTTAGGCTTAACCATCTGTGATCGCTTGTCTCAAACCTTGGGCGGACGTGTTTATGTGAGTTCGGAAGAGGGAAAGGGGGCTATCTTTTGTTTAAATTTGCCCACGCGGGTGCCTGAAAATTCGGTCGTAGGTCAGGTTGAAGTAGCCCGGTAAACTTAGATTTTTAGCGCCAGCAGAATTATGGCGGGGTAGTCCTAAAATGTGAGTGATAGCCCCATCAGGACTGGTAGTCCTAAGTGGTCACCCGGATTTGAGGACTACCATGGCGGGTAATCGTGATTGATGAAATTTTTGGTTCGTGTATGAACTGGAGTAGAGGCTTTAGCCGCACTGCCATTAAGTTAAGGCTGGATCCCAAGTTGAATGTTCAGGGATAACACCCCTCGAAGGGGTGTTATCCCTTAAACCTCGGGCTTAACTTAATGGCATTGCGGCTAAAGCCTCTACTCCAAGCGACCGCTACTTC
>DZAL01000232.1 GCA_022729575.1 Thiomargarita sp. | reverse complement strand
CTTGGTAAGGCGGGGAGTTAACCACCCCCAACCCCTCCTTGGTAAGGCGGGGAGTGAACCACCCCCAACCCCTCCTTGGTAAGGCGGGGAGTGAACCGGAGTGATGGTCTGACTACGGTTTAACTCCCCTCCTTACTAAGGAGGGGTTGGGGGTGGTTGGTTGAGCGTGAAGTGCAAAACTACCTATTAATATTAATTTTATTACCACCAGAGGATAACCGCAATGATATTTTCAACTCGTTCTGTCACTACGATATTGCTCCTAGGACTTACTGCTTGTAGCAATCAACCTATCTCTTCCAACACCAGCAGTACCAGTGGTTTCAAGTTGACCCGTTGTGACCAAAATTTAGTAGTCAAAATTAATAACCAAACTATCACTGATAGTGCCCCAAATCCTTTTGCAGGGCTGGTAAATCCAGAATTAAGAAGAGAAGGCGGTGAATTTAAAATCAATTTAAATACCGAAGAGATGGGACTCTTTGAGTTGTCGAACTTTGCTATTCAAGACTTACAAGTAGGAAGTTTTAGCGGGGATAAATTAAAACTGGCCCTGTCATATTCGGCTAATCATAATGACTGCACCAGTGTCCAAGCCAACCAAGACGCACAGTTGTTGATTACCGAATACGCTAATAACCAAGTGGCGGGCTGTGTTTACGGCAAATTTAACTGTGACCAAGGAAAAGTGGTAGAAGTAATCGCTCCGTTTGCGGGAAACCTGCGTTAATCTTCAAACCAGCGTAGGGTGAGAGCCAAACGTTTTTTGGTTTGGCCCACCCAATCGTTGCTTAATTATTGATGTTATTGTGCTAATTACATTGGATTATGGTCTCAAGAGTCAGGTTTTTCCACTTGTCCAAGGAATAAAATTGCTCCTCCCGGGGTTTTTATCACCAAGAGAAATGGATGGTCGACGTGGAAAGTAATCGCCGGTTCGATAGCTCCATTTAGCGCACGACTCGCTACCACCGCGGTGGCTTCGGTGGACCGCGGACTACTGGCCGCGCAAGCACTGGTAGTCAACCAAATTCCAATAAGTAAAAATGAGTTCATTGTTAAAAGGTTTCATCATAATATTCTCACCGGTTGATTTGATATTCTACTTTCGTCATTGACCACTTGAGAGGACGACCGATACCATCAGGTGGCAATATCGTCTGGCGTAATTTTTGGTGTAATTGTTGTAAAGTTACCTGCACCTGGCTAGTTTTTTCGATAACCCCAAAACCTCTTTGCGGAACGGCTGGTAACTTTTGTTGGAAGTTCCGGACCACTGCTTCGTTTTCCTCCACTAACAAGGCTAACAGCAAACCTTGACCGGTTGGCTCTTGCGCTTCAAATTCAAAACGGTGGTAACCTGCATCAGGAATGGTTATCGTTTGTCCCGCTTCGAGAATGCCCTTACGGTTCTCTTTTTCGCTATACGAGTTAGGAAACAGTACCGTGAGTTTACCGGCACTGTCAATGTCCAACACGAAGAGGTAACCGGTGTGTTGACTACTGATATTAATCTGCATTTTCTCACCTAGTCGGAAACTGGTACTAGGGAGCATCTGGGGTGTTAACTGGGCCTGATTATCATTCACCATGGTTTCGGCTACCTCCACCGTCACACTGGGTGAGGGTGAGGACGGCGGGGGAGTCGCTTCTTTCGTCGTCACGTCCAACGATAACCATTTCGGGTTGGCATCTAACTGCGGAGTCAAACGACCATTATTATCAGTGCATTTTTCCGTTTGGTCACAGTACGCTTGTGATTCACGACGCACATAATCTAACACCTCGCCATGAGTCACCCGACCATCGCCATTATGGTCGGCGGCCTTGTCACGAATGGCTTTGATAAACTGCGTGGTAAATACTCCGCCTTGGGGTCCCCCATCTAAAGCGAGTTGACTAGGAGACACGGCGCTGTAGGTAATCACGTTATTTAACGGGGTGACCAAATTATGAGCCGGTTCTGGCAGACCAATGCTACGAGTAGCGGGTTTCAACACCGGTTCATTGAGGAAAAACAACCGTTTAACTCGCGAATTTCGCTTCCCAAACGCCCGGGTGAGGGTGCCGGAATGACAAGAATCCGAAATCACTATCACTTGTCGGCCGGTTAATTGGCGCAACTGAGCATTGAGTTCGTCATCTCGAATCATGTTAGTGGTCTTGCTCTCGCTATCGACCGGACATAACACCTCATCTTGACCATCATCCTCATCGCCATTATCATCAGGCAAGTGATAGCCGTGGCCACTGTAATAAAACAATACTCTATCTCCCGGCCGACTGCCGCCAATCAACCATTCATCAAAGGCGGCTAAAATCGCTTGGCGAGTAGCTTGACCATCAGTTAGTCGACGAATTTGTGAGGATTGGTAGCCCCAGACCTCCTGGATAAATTGGTACATATTATCGGCGTCGGTTTTACAACCTTCAAGGGGACTTTTAGTGTAAGAATTAATGCCGATCACTAAAGCTCGATCTTCTGCCAATCCAGCGGCCGGCAAGAGCAGGCTGGCGAGGCAGAAAGTTTTAGCTATCATTGGTTTTAAAGTCATTGGTAACCTCCTAAATTGAAGTTTGAGGGATAACAGCCCTCGAAGGGGTGTTATCCCTGCTGGTTATTATTTTGAGGGATAACAGCCCTCGAAGGGGTGTTATCCCTGCTGGCTATTATTTTGAGGGATAACACCCCTCGAAGGAGTGTTATCCCTGCTGGTTATTATTCGAATTTTCATTATTTCACTGGCTGATCATTTTGCCAATAATTTCCACACGGTGGCGCACAGCCGGCATAACCATTTTCCGAACTAAACGGACACTTGCCATCGGCATGTTTAAACACTCCACACCCTTGTCTTTGGCCGTTTTGCCAGTCACCAGTATACGTGTTGCCGCTGGTCCAGGTGTAAGTACCCTGGCCGTGCATTTTTCCTGCTTTCATTTCGCCTTCATAGCGTTCAGCCGTTCTTCCATTTTCATACCACTGCACTTGACCAGATCCTTCGGCCAGACCATTGACACAGGGACCAGACCACGAAGGATTTTTTTTGGACATTTTTAAAACCTTACAGTTCGAGACTGCCGGCGGAGTTAGTGATGGTGGCGGAGGTAATGGAGAAGCATAAACTGGTGGAGCGGTGGTGGGTGGTTGCGCTTCGACTAAGCGAACAGACCCCAGTTCATTGTAGGTCGCCGGCATTTGTTGTCCACCGGTGGCTTGCTTAACCCGTTCTTGAACCCGTTCAAAGATTTGGCTAATAGTTAAGCCTGGTATAGGCAATTCGCTTTTCAACGCTTCCATAAACGGGCTGTTACGTCCTTGACCATCGGAGGCGGTTTCATTCGCTTTGGTGGCATAAGCGATAAACAATCCCGGGACCGTTCGAGAAGGATGGGTTAAACCTTGAGGTGGTAAACTACTACCTGGAAAGATATTAGGGAACGGATTATTACGACAAGCGTCTAGTATCACAATATTAGTCGTGCTCATGGTTTCTGCCATACTGGCTAACAAGTAATCAATATTGAAAGCCTTATAGCGTAAGTGACCTGGGGCCGAGATCGACTGGATTCCATCGATGGGTAATAGATAATTCTGTCCTTCGTACTGCACGCCATGACCTGAAAAATAAAACAGTGCCACTTTGGCCGAACCAAGTTGTTTTTGAAATTGCTGAACCGCTTGTTCCATTTGCATTTGTGAAGCATTGATCACCAAAGTCACCTTGAATTTTATGGTTTCCAACACAGTCTTCATATCTTGAGCATCATGGACTGGATTGGCTAACGCCAAATTTGCTGGATAATTGGCATTACCAATGACCAAGGCAATTCGGTCTGCTGCCGCGGGAACTGCTTGAAAGCCTCTATTCTTGGTGGTTTCGGCATTATTCCACTCAATGGCTAGGCCGCTGCGGGTAACTAAGCATAGGGTTGATAGCATGAAAAATAGGATGCTTCTCATAAGTTTTTGTCAACAGACGGTTCAGATACAGGTAAAAGGTTGTTGGGGTCCGGAATTTATTCCGTCTGCGGCAACGGAATAAATTCCGGACTCCAACTTTATTGGGTCATGGTTAAACTATGACAAGTTTAAGGAGTAATGACCGCAGTAAACTATCGAATTTTTCCATTCATCCAAGTGCCCTCCATCTCGGTCCCATCAGTGAGATATTGAGTCCCCAAACCATGTCTCATACCATTACTGAAACTGCCTTGGTAATATTCACCATCGCCATAGCGCATGACTCCTTGACCATGTGGAATCCCGTTTTGACATTCACCTTCATACAAACCTTCACCGACCTTCATCTGACATTGACCGCTGCGCTGACTACTGGTTTCCACACACGGGGACAGACATAGATGGCCTCCTTCCAGCGAAGTATGTTCCCACGGGGTTTGTCGACCCTGAGTTTCCGCTTTGACCGCAGTACGCACTTTTTTGAACAAGATTTCAATGGGTAAACCTTGCGGCAGAAATTTGAGCAAACTTTTGGCAAAAGGGCTATTACGTTCGTTGCCATCAGCGGCAGTATCGCCAGGTTTAGTCGCGTAGGCAATAAACGCGCCGCCATTATACTGTGATTGAGGGGTCATCACGGTTAGACCCTTTTCACCAAACGGACTGTTACGACACGCATCGAGAATGATGATTTTAGTAGGCGTACCCACGGTCTCCATCATCGCTAATACTTGTCCCGCCGGAATGGAATGACGCTGAATGTCAAGGTCCGACGAAGGAGAAAGTCCCGCAGGGGCTAAAAAATTCTCGTTACCATATTGCGTACCATGTCCAGCAAAATAGAACAATCCTAACCCTGCGCCGGCCAATTGTTCCGCAAACGCTTGAATCAGCTTTTCCATCTGTTTTTGATTAGCATTCACCGCCAACTTCACTTCAAAGCCGAGAGCCTCCAAAGCGCGTTTCACGTCTCTAGCATCGTTAGGCGGATTAGTGAGCGGCGCGGCGAGGTAATTACCATTGCCAATCACCAAAGCGACTCGTTTCGTGGAGGACTGAAGGTGACTCGACGCGGCGGTGTTTGCCACGGGGGTATTGGCAGAGATTCCCAGTGTGCGATCAACTGTTTCTCCCATCTTGCTTGGCATATCGCTACAACCAGCGAGTGCGAAAAGTAAGAGCACTACGCTAAGGTTGTTGAAGGTCTTAACCCTCAGTGAGGGCTGGAAAAAATTAAGTGACATCATGAAATTGACCATCTTTACCTTGACAAGCCTTAGCGGGTACGGTTTCGGTATGTCCTTCGGGCGTGACCACTTCAGTTTTATACTCCTTGCAAGTTTGCCCGTCATGGGCCGTAAAGGTCGAGCTGGTTTTCAGGATAATCTTGTTTTTATCGCCACAACTGACATTATTGACGGTCGCGGCAGCTACCACTCCAAATCCTCTCGTCCCGTTGGAGCAGGCGACTGAAGTTTGTGGTTTCTCCTCTTGGAATTGCACGGTCATTTGTTGTTGGAGGTTTTGGCGGTCTTGTTCATCCATGTATTTACCGAGGCGACGACCCATTTCCGCCCCGACAAATCCACCGGCAAAGGTGGTAAGCGGTCTCAGTGTATTGTTTCCTACTTGGTTTCCTAGAATACCACCGGCGATACCGCCAACGCCCGTCATTAGGGTTTCATAAAAAGGTTTTTCTTCGCCTGGTTTACCGCTAGGAGCGGCACAGGCGAAAGTGAACATCGCGATGGCAATAACCAAACTCAATTTGACATTGTTCATAAAATTAGACCTGGTTTTATAGTTTGGTAGTGATGCAATGTGCGTGGTGTCTTAGGACTGGCAGTCCTGACTGTACCATCACCCACATTGCATCACTACCTACAGTTTTAGTAAGTTGGAATTTTAATTTGCGGAAAGTTACTCTCGTTAGTCAACTTCCAAGAAGTTCCAAACTTTCTGGAAGTTACTCTCTCACCTTACGCACCCCCCCAGCTCCTCCTGGCTAAGGCGGGGAATCTGCCCGGCGATGCCGGTAGTGCTTACTCCCCTCCTTACCAAGGAGGGGTCGGGGGTGGTTGAGTTAACCGTGGGTAAAGTGAGTTACACTCATCAACATTTTCAACCACAATTATTCTTCATAGTAAGGCTCATCTGCCACCGCCGGTGGTGCTGTTCCTCCCCCACTGTTTCCCGTCATCACCGAGGGATAGCTAAGAGCGATTTCCACCCGACGATTTAGAGACCGTCCAGCCTCAGTCGAATTGGAGGCATAAGGCAAACCTTCACCGTAAGGAACGATCTGGAATAAACTCTGGTCCAGACCAAACTCTCTGAGCAGATACGTTTTTACTGCCAGCGCCCGCAATTCGGACAAACTCATATTAGATTCATCACTGCCCGTGCTGTCGGTGTGACCTTCTATTTTGATAGTCTTCGCGGTAGCTAATTCTTGACTTTGCAAAGCAACCCCCCATTCGTCTAATATGGAATAATCTTGAATTCGCGCTGAATTTAACGCAAAATAAAGATGGACCCGAGCCTTGGGAGAAGGTGTTTTACCGCCAAAAGCTCTGGATGGGCCCTTGGATTTAGGTTTTTTCATCAGTCTGATGATTTCGGCCTTGGTAGTAGGGGCGGGTGGCAGCCGTTTCATCGCCGGGGCACCGCCAAAGGCTCGGGTGCCACCTGGGATTGGAATAGCATTTACTTTAGCCGGGTCAAAATTGCCGGTGTCAGGAATGACCGGGAGAGAGCTTTCATCTACCGCCCACAATGCTGGCGGTTGAAACAGTAAGACACTGATGAGTAAGACTGGTTTAGCGAATTGATACCAGGGTGATTTCATAAATCCTCCTTTCACATTACTAGGGGTAAAATCTCACAGATATAATCTGTATTTATTGTAATAAGTTTTGGAAATGGAAACCTACGAAATATGGTCTTTCTAAAGAAAGTGTTAAAAACCATTTAGAGTATAATTGAATCTATCCTAATTCCACCATTCAAAACTTATTTATGATTCACGCACCAAGACCGGTGAATTCTGTTTAATCAAAGAGTTAGTCATAACAGACACTTTTTGGTAATTTCGAACTTTTGGTGGCACGGGCGTAAAGTTCTATTATTATAGAAATAATTTTACCGGCGTGCAAGTGATTTTCAGAGGTCAACTAAAAAAATTTACTTTCGTGATAGATACTGTTACAACCCACTTTTCAAACTGGCCACCATAAATTCATCTAACTCACCATCTAATACCACTTGCGTATTCGCGGTCTCCACTCCCGTGCGTAAATCCTTAATTCGCGACTGATCCAACACATAAGACCGAATTTGACTACCCCAACCAATGTCTGCTTTGCTATCCTCCACTTGTTGCTGTTGAGAACGACGTTTTTGAATTTCTAATTCATACAACTTCGCTTTCAATTGTTTCATGGCGGTGGCCCGATTCTTATGTTGAGAACGGTCATTTTGACATTGCACTACAATGTTAGTCGGTAAATGCGTAATTCGCACTGCCGATTCAGTGCGATTAACATGTTGACCACCAGCACCACTGGCGCGAAATACATCTATGCGCAACTCAGTGGGATTAATGTCAATGTCAATATCATCATCCACTTCCGGCGAAACAAAGACCGCAGCAAATGAAGTATGTCGTTGATTACTAGAGTTAAAAGGAGATTTACGCACTAACCGATGAACCCCAGTTTCGGTGCGTAACCAGCCATAAGCATAATCACCCGTCACTCTCACCGTGGCACCTTTAATGCCGGCCACTTCCCCCGGTGACAAATCTATCACCTCAGCCCCGAAATGATGCTTATCGGCCCAACGTAAATACATGCGTAACAACATTTCCGCCCAATCTTGCGCCTCGGTGCCGCCAGAGCCGGCTTGAACATCCAAAAACGCATAATGAGAATCCATCTCGCCAGGAAACATTCGCTCAAATTCTAACTGCGACAATAATTGTTCCCATCGGTCTAAATCGGTTTCCACAGTTTGACTAAGCGCCAAATCTCCTTCCAGTTTGGCCATTTCTAAAAGCTCTTCGCCTTCTTGCAAACCTTGTCGCAATTGGTCGAGCGTCACTACCACCTTTTCTAAAGCCACTCGCTCTTTACCCAGTTGTTGCGCACGCGCTGGATTATCCCATAAACGCGGGTCCTCTAATTCGCGTTGAACTTCCAACCAACGTTCATGTTTAGTAGAATAGTCAAAGATACCTCCGTAATTCTTCCACACGAGTTTGCATGTCATTAATGCGCTGAAACATTGGATTTAATTCTATCATGGTAATAACCTCATTTATTTTAGTTTTAACTTTTCCAATTCTTCGAGATTTGGAAAATTTTTCAGTGGACCGTATATAATGTTAAAATTGATTATATACCGGATTAATAAAAATTTGTAAAAAAACCATGTCTAGCCTAGCACCGACAATCTATACCCCTGCGTTTGAATTGAAAGGTAGCCTTTTAACATTAATAGTTTTACGCCTTTTAGAATTGGATAATGATAAAATTACGGCGCAATTTGCCGAAAAAGTGGCGATTGCCCCCAATTTATTTCAACAGGCACCTGTGGTTATTGACTTGTACTCAGTACGTGAAGGCAGTATTGATTTGCCTTACCTCATCGACCTGTTGCGGACCCATCATCTTATTCCGGTAGCGGTGCGTGGAGGAAATGAAACTCATAATGCCCTGGCTATAACTATGGGTTTAGGCATTTTGTCTGAGAATAAATCGGGAGAAAGAGCGCGGCGACCGCCGGAACCAGAGCCGGTGATAGTGCCGCCGCCGGCACCGACTTTTTCACCCGCCAAAGTGATTACTCAGCCCATTCGCTCAGGACAACAAGTCGTTGCCAGGTCAGGGGATTTAATTGTATTAGCTTCGGTCAGTCATGGTGCCGAAATTTTAGCACAAGGACATATTCATGTCTATGGTGCCTTACGTGGTCGTGCCCTGGCCGGCGTGAATAGCAACCAAGAAGCGAGAATTTTTTGTCAATTTTTGGATGCCGAATTGGTCTCTATTGCCGGCAATTACCAAATTAATGAAGATTTACCTGAGCAGGTCCGAGGCAAACCGGCGCAGGTTTATTTGGAAGGAGAACAATTAAAAATTGAACCACTGTGACCAATGATAACCGCACAGGAGTTTACACCAAGACCCTGACCCTCTTCAGTTTCGTCAGGACCAAACTGGAATGGAAGGTGGTCAAATTGATTACTCACTTTACGCATAACCACCCCCCAGCCCCTCCTTAATAAGGCTACTCTATGCACACCACTGCATTTCTGCTCGTTCCCACGCTCCGCGTGG
>DZAL01000231.1 GCA_022729575.1 Thiomargarita sp. | reverse complement strand
ATCTGAAGGTTTGGACTCCAACGCGGCTTAACTTAATGGCAGTGCGGCTAAAGCCCCTACTCCAACGTTCTAAACCACTAAAATAGGTATCACACACCAAATCCATTTTACCACACCAAACCACTGAAGGAGGAATTAAAATCTATGCCAACCAATGATAATCTTGAACCTCAACTTCGAGAGTTACTGTTACCGGTATTCGGTTTAGACACGATAGCAGAAGTGCAACCCCACCATTCTCTAGTACGCGACCTTGGCGCCGAAAGTCTTGATTTCGTTGAAATTATGTACTTGATTGAACGAACTTTCGGCGTGGTGCTAAAAAATCAGGACCTCATTACTGGCGGCGCCCAAATTGCCGAAACCCAAATTTTTACCGAAGGTAAATTGACCGTCGAAGGTGCTACGGTCATTGGGCAACAATTTCCCAATCATATTGAAAAAATTCGGGCCGGTTTATCCAAAGCCGACCTGTTTTCTCTAGTGACGGTAAGTGACCTCGCCAAAATTATCCAATTGAAGATGGCTAACCAACAGGGACAACCTCATGCTGAAAAATAAAGTCGTTTTCGTTTCTGGAGGCACCGGTTTCATTGGCTCGGCGATTTGTCAAACTTGCGTTGACCATGGTGCCACAGTCATCTTCTCCTACCACCAAAATCAAGCCAAAGCTAACGAATTGATGAGTAGCTTACCCAATTGCCGCGGGATTCCTATTGACCTCAAACAGGTGGCCGACCTCACTCAAAAAATTGAACAACTTTATCAAGAAATTGAAACCATAGATGTGCTAATCAATACCGCCGGTATCAGTCAAATCATGCCCTTTGCCATGTTAGAAGAGGAAGACCTAGACGAAATGTTGGCGGTTAACGTTAAAGGCACCGTGTTTTTGACCAAAGCGGTAGTACGCCGAATGATTAAGCATAAAAAAGGTACCATTGTAAACTTGGGTTCCATTGCCGGCCACCGCCTGTTAGACGTGCCGGTTCATTACGCTTTATCCAAAGCGGCCATCGCTGGATTCACTTATGCCTTAGCCGCCGAATTGAAACGCTTTCACATTCGCGTCAACTCGGTCATTCCTGGGTTAATTGAAGGAGGTGTTTCCAGCGGGATTCCAGAAGATTTAGCCGCCGACTTTAATAAACACTGTGCGACAGGACGACCCGGCACCGGCCGCGAAGTGGCAGAATTAGTCTGTTTTCTCGCCTCCGACCGCGCCAGTTATATCAATGGTCAAAATATTTTCATCGATGGCGGCATTTAACTATGGCTACGGAAACCTATCTCAACTCGACTTTAGCCTATTGTCCCAGTTGTCAACGTACTGAATTGGCCAGAATAGTCGTGCGCGAGACTCAAGTCTTCATGGAGAGAGTCTGTCCGGTTCAAGGGACGCAACGCCTTAAAATTGTAGAAGACTACCACTGGTATGTAGAAAAAATGGCCGCTCCCCAGGTGATTGCCTCGCCCACCATTCGCCAACCGGTGGTGCGAGGTTGTCCTCACGATTGTGGTTTATGCGAATTTCACACGGCCAAAATTCATTTACCGGTACTCTCCATCACCAATGATTGCAACCTCCACTGTCCGATTTGTTTCACTTATAATCGCCCCGACCAAAAATACTATAAATCGGCCGCCGATATGCAAACCATTGTGAACCATATCGTGGCCCAGACTGGGGGTGTGGAACTGATTAATATTACCGGCGGCGAGCCGACGTTGCATCCTCATTTGTTCGACCTGTTAGCCATCTGCCAACATCCTAAAATTGGTCGAATTACCATGAATACCAATGGACTAAAAATTGCCCAAGACCTTGAATTTGCCAAAAAAATTAAAGCTGCTGGGGTACAATTAGTCTTATCCTTAGATACCTTGGACCCCCACCACAGTAAACTCATTCATGGCAAAGACCTCGTAGCGAAGAAATTGCGAGTTTTACAAATTCTGGAAGAGTTGCAAATTCCCACCACTCTCTTGTCGGTGTGTATTAAAGATGTGAATGAAGAAGAGGTAGCGGACCTGGTTCACACTTACTTGAAAAAAGACTTCGTGTGTAGCATCACTATCCAAAATATGACCTTCACCGGCCAACAGGGGAGCCAATTTAAACCCAGAGCACATATCACGATTGACGAAGTGGAACAATTACTAGCGCGTCGTGGTGAAATGTCACAGGCTGATTTTTTCCCCTTAGGGTCTTACCATCCGCTTTGCTATTCAGTGGCTTATTACATCGTCCAGGAGAATAAGATTTTGTCGCTCACGCGCTTGATTGATAAAGCAATTTTAACTGCGGCTTCCCAAAATTCTTATCTGCTCAACACCAACCAAGATTTTTCGGCTCAGTTTCAACAAGGTATCAACCGCTTATGGGCCGCAGGAGAAGATGAAGGGACGATTAAACGATTAAAGGAGTTGCTCCAAAAATTATATCCCAAAGACCGCAACTTGACTGCCTTAGAACGTCTCAAAATCGCCGAAAAACGAGTCAAAATGGTCTATATTCATCCGCACATGGACGACGACAATTTTGACATCGACCGCGTCTCGCGCTGTGGCGATGTGGTGCCAGATGAATCTGGGCGGATGGTGCCTGCTTGTGCTTATAACCTGTTGCATCGTAAGCAGGATACACGATTTTGGGTGGAACCACCATCACCGTTAAATCGCCGGACTACCCAAATCTGAAGCTTTGGACTCCAGATCCATCCAATCTCCGTAGTCTTTAAACCGGTTTTTGGAAACCAACTTTAACCAATGAACTTTGAAACAAATCACCAACTACATCAACAATTGCAAGATTATCTTAATAGTGGTAAAAAACGCTTTGAATTTGAGATAAATTACTCCTTGCCAGAGCGAATTTCCGGTATTTATGAGATTATCTTTCCAGGCATCAAAAAGTATCGTTTTTACCTTAGATTTTTGCTAGCGCGGATAGCTCAATATATTGATTATTCACCGATTAAGGTCTTTTTATATCGTGCCATTGGCATCAAAATTGGCCAGGGAGTATTTATCTCACCTGATGTGATTTTAGACCCCCATTTTCCTAAATTGATAGAAATCGGCGATTATGTTATTTTAGGGTGGGGTGCTAAACTCTTTACGCATGAATTTTCTGCGAAACAATATCGCTTGGGGCGGATAATCATTGAAGAAGGTGCTATTATTGGCGGATTTAGCCTCATTCGTGGCGGTGTCACCATCGGTAAACATGCCGAAATCATCGCTAATAGCATTGTTTATAAAGATGTCCCAGAAAACACCACTTTTTCACTATTTGACCTAATAGAAGCGTTGCTGACTCATCGTTGAAACCTTATGGAAACACTCTATTCACACACTTTGGCTTTATGTCCCACTTGCCACCAAAAAGTCAATGCTCGTATCATCGAAAATGAGACGAAAATTTACCTAGAAAAGTTTTGTCCTACGCATGGTGTATCAAGAGCCTTAATTTGCTCTGATGCGCATTGGTATCAAGACAGTCGACACTATGTGAAGCCACGCCAATTGCCGCTGACAACCCAGGTCAAAACCTTTGCCGGTTGCCCAGAATCTTGTGGCTTGTGCCCAGAGCATCAACAACATACCTGCTTGCCAGTGATTGAGATTACCCCCAAATGTGACATGAAGTGTCCCATTTGTCTGAAGGATACCAAAAAACTGTCTCAACTGACCTTACAGGAATTTGAATTTATTTTGGATAAGTTACTGGAATTTGAAGGCAACGTACCGGTTATCAATTTAAGTGGCGGGGAGCCGACTTTTCATCCAGAGATTGAACAATTTTTGAAATTAGCGGCGAATAAACCCATTATGCAAACCACCGTCTCCACTAATGGCAATAAACTCCTGTATGATAAAGCACTTAGAGCAGTTTTTAAGGAAACCGATACTATCGTCGCTCTGCAATTTGATGGCTTTACTCCAGAGACTTATCGGTATCTACGGGGGGATGCCACGTTAGTGGACCGAAAATTGGAACTTATCAACTTGCTCGAAGCCGAAGGCATCAAATACTCACTGGTGGCCACCGTGGCTAAAACCATTAATGACCACGAAATTACCCCCATGGTTGATTTCTTCTTCTCTTCTCAAGCCCTGAGTCTCATGTTTCAACCGGTCACTTTTACGGGAGTAGCCGCGCCATTAGCCAGTCAAAAATTACGTTTGACCATTCCAGATGTAGTGAAAGAAATTGAGAAAAGTCGTTATGTGACCCCTGGTGATTTCAACCCGCTACCCTGTTCACATTTTTCCTGTTTTGCCTTAGCTTACTACTTTATCATTGGAACAGGTCAATATCTCAGTCTCAAGGAATTTTTAGGCCGAGATAATTATTTGGAGGTCATTTGCAACCGAACTTTGCCTGGCCTAGATAATTGTGGCTACTCCTTGATTAAGGAAAAAATCTATGAATTTTGGTCCGCCGCCGACACCTGTGCAACTAATGAACAAATCTTGAAGCGGATTAAACAGACTCTTAAAACTATGAGTAGCACTCAATTCACCCCGCAACAAGCCTTTGCCTTGGGGGTAGAATCCATGAAAGCCATTTTCATTCACCAATTTATGGATGTCGAAACGTTAGATTTTGGTCGCTTAATAAAATGTTGTAATCACTACCCACAAGCGGATGGTCGCTTGATACCCATTTGTGCGTGGAATATATTTCACCAATAAGCCAGGAGTTCAAAGATTTGACAACTTTTCGAAAGTTGTCAAATCTATGTTACAAGTGGAGAATTTTTATGCCTAGAAACCTCTTCAAAGAAGGGAAAAAATACACCTTCAGTGATTACTTTGAAATGGAACATCCGACCGAAGAAATTGTCACCGCCTTAACCCTCGTTCCCACGCGCCAGCGTCAATGCCATTAAGTTAAGCTAAGGTTACGGCGTTGGAGTCCAAAGCTTCAGCTTTGGCAACGCCGTCTTACCTTAGCCAATCTCGTCCAAATCTGAAGGTTTGGACTCCAACGCGGCTTAACTTAATGGCAGTGACGCGCCAGCGTGGGAATGCAGTGCCGACGCGCCAGCGCGTCGCGGCTCCGACGTTTCCACGCTGGCACGTTGGAAAGTGAAAACTGAGGACTGGCAGTCCTGATAGAATTATCACTCACAGTTTAGGACCATCGAACTCGTTTATAGTAATATCCTTATCCAGTTGTCCCATAATGAGTTTGGCCAGCCAGCAGGGATAACACCCCTCGAAGGGGTGTTATCCCTCGAAAAGTACAACAGTAGGTGAGTATTACTATATTTCGCTAATTCCTTGTACTCGTCTCTTTATTAGGAATAAATTTAATGTTCAATCATACCACTTTATGGAAATTTCTACAGTCACATGGGCAACTGCTGATTAATATTTATCTGTTCCTCAACTTTGCCGGCTGGTGTCTTTGGCAAACTTATCAAGGGCTAGTGGCTGGCAATTTCGGCTATGTCGAAATCAGTTTTACCCTAGAAGCATTGGTATTAGCGGTCATTGTCCTACTCCGCAAACCCCACCAAGCGATTGAGCAGAATTGGTTTAATCAAGCCGTGGCCCTGGCGGCTTTTTTCTCCGGCGCGGCGTTTATTGGACAACCAGCGACGGCGACTGGGATAACTCAAACAGTGTCAGAAATAGTAGTCTTAATAGCGACTGTGGTAGGATTTTTAGCCCTCCTCAGTTTAGGACGCAGTTTTGGCATTTTGATAGCGTTTCGCGAAGTGAAAGCCACAGGCTTATATGCTATAGTCAGGCATCCCATGTATGGCACGGATATTCTGCTGAGAACTGGTTTTGTCATTAGTCACTTTACTCCGTTTACCGTAGCTGTTTTCATGGCCTCTACCACATGCTATGTGTATCGGGCCCTACTGGAAGAACGCTTTTTAAGCCAACAACCAGAATATCAGGCTTATATGCAGAAAGTGCGCTACCGGTTTATTCCTTGGGTCTTTTAAAGAGAGAACGATATGCACTCCTTATCACCATTGGTAGGCGTGAAGGCACATTCAGCGTTAAGCGGCCGGCCGCGTTATCGCCAATTTTACAACTTTCTACTGGCAGAAAAACCGCGTGGTGGGAGAATTTTCGGTTCGTCACTTTATTTGGAATATCTGCGAGACTTTAAGCAGTTTAATGGTCGTCCTTTTACCATGCTAGTGATCTCGCCTACCGGGGAGGTATTTTATCCCTTTTGGAACAAGCGCAACTGGCTGGTAAGTTCTGAATCATGAATTTTATGGTATAATTAATCTCCTAAAAACCACTTTTACTAAATAGGTTAACTGTTATGAAAATCCCGGTCAAGTTGGTGTCATCATTAAGTGAAAAACCGATTAATGAATTGAAGGAGGTTGTGAAACACTCTCCCAACTCGCGGTGTCGTACCCGAGCACCAGCGATTTGGTTAAGTTCGGAAGGTTTTTCGCTTGACCAAATTAGCCAAATTGGTGACTTTGGTCGTGATGCCGTTTCAACTTGGATTGACCATTGGGAACCATTAGGAATCAAAGGTTTATCGGACCTGCCAAGACCCGGCGGACCTGGCCGGTTAACCGATTCGGAAAAGCCATTATTGATTGAATTAGCGGCCCAGGAGCCGCGTTCCATGGTAACTCTACGAGCCCAACTCGCGAACCTGACCGGCCAACGAGTGAGTCCTTCCACTATTACCCGGCTCCTCAAGGCGGCCGGCTATGTTTGGAAGAGAATAAAAAAACCATGAAAGACCGACGCCCTAAAGAGGAATTGGAGACCGCACCGGCGGAACTTCAAGAGTTGAAACCACAACCTCAAGCTGGTGACATCGAACTCTGGTTCTTTGATGAATCGGGTTTTGCTGGACCACCTAGTGTTCCTTATGCCTGGCAACCTTATGGTTCTCTTTTGGAAGTTCCTGCCAAGCGGACTACACGTATTAAGGTCTTGGGGTGGTTAACCCAGGATAACCAAGTCGAATCATTTAATTTTCAAGGTGCCATCAACTCCGAGATAGTGATTGCCGGCTTTGAAGAATTTATTCGTTTGAGGGGACCTAGTTCGATACCGCGAATTATCGTCTTGGACCAATCTTCAACTCACACCAGTTATGAGATGCTCGCTAAACCGCCGGTGTAGGAACAACCAGGAATAATTCTGAAATTTTGGCCCGCGCACGGTGCCGAATTGAACCTCATTGAGATTCTTTGGCGATTTATTAAATATTCCTGGTTACCAGTTTCCGCAGATCTCTCCTTCGACAATTTAGTTAAAGAACTGGAAAAGCTCTTGACGAAAATTGGCGACGAATTTCGAGTTAACTTGGCTTCCTAAAATACCTGAAAATTCATGATTCAGAACTTACCTTCGGGACAACTGGCCAACGTTTCTACTAGAACCTTTAACCGGTTATTCAAACGTTGGTCTCCTAATTCAACTGACTGTAATTCTTCGCTCGCCCAGATGGTCATGGTCTCATTTCCTCTTCACTCAAGTGTATTTTGGTAATCCCTCCAAACCAATGGAGGTGTTAACCTTCAAGGAGTTATCGAAGCTCAAAGTTTCCTAAACCTTTGAGGTTTAGGAAACTTAAAATCGCCGAGGTTTCCTCAACCGGTGAGGTTTAGGAAACCTAAAACTGGTAAGGTTTAGGAAAGTTAGCACCTAGATTTTAATACCTCCATTAGTTGGTAGGGACTACCTGTATTTTGAGTTAGTTTATCATCTTTCGGAATTTTAGTAAACAAACTTTGTCGTACTTGGTGGGAAAGTACTTATTAACGGGCGGTGAATCACCAGCGTGTTTCATAAAAATATCTAATAATCAAATGTTTATAGAGTTGTGGGTAATGCATAGCCCTCTGGGAGAGGGATCTGGGGTGAGGGAAAATACCGCAAAGTTTTTGCTTCAGTACTTATGAAAATTCTATTGGACACTCATATTTTACTGTGGCAGTTAACGGATAATCCCAAGCTTAGTCACACCAATAGTCAACTGATTGAAGACCCACAACATCAGAAATTTTTTAGTATGGCCAGTCGGTGGGAAATCGCCATCAAATCGAGTCCAGGCAAACTTCAGATTCAGCAATCCATCGGCCTGATTGTTCCACAGGAAGTTATTATTCTGGACATTAGGCTTCACCATGTGAAACAGGTACAGGAACTTCCCTTTCATCATCGCGACCCTTTTGACCGTTTGTTGATTGCACAAGCTATCTTTGAACCATTGGTAATAATGACTGATGATGAGTGGTTTGGGAATTATCAGATTGAATTAATTCGGTAGCCGGCGTAGAGTGGGCAGACGACTTTTTGTTTGCCTACCAGTTTGGGGTTAATAAGCTGGCAAATGGTTTGGTAGTCAATCACCCCTAACCCTTCCTGGGTAAGGAGTCACTAGCCCGCTGTCTCTCCGCTTTACTGAGGTGGAGGTGGGGGTGGTTCAAGGGCGGGCCTGGAGGCTGGCCCGAGAGTGTCAGAATCAGGATTGGCAGCATTTTAGAATTTTCAGAATGGCGTGGGTTTCATTCTGCTAATTCTGCCAATTCTGATTCTGACAAGTGCCCTGTCCGAGTCAGAAGTCTTTGAAACCTCATAGCGAGTGGAAAGCTATGGGGTCTGTTTTTGTGTTGACAGCCTTTGACCAATCTGCTAAAATAGTTACTAAGGTATACCAGTAGGAACTGGTAGCCTGTGATGGTGACTACGGTCAAAGCGATGGTAGTCGTGAACTCAACTGTTTTTAAGAAGGAATCCAGATGGGACTTGTTTACACTAATATTGAACTTATCCGCGGTGCAGACCTCGTTCTCTGCCGCGAAGGTTATCTCAAAGCAGACCAAATTAAACGACTCTCGGTGAAAGCGTTAGTTGACAGCGGTGCTTATATGTTGGCGATTAACCAATCCATTAAAGCTCAACTCAATCTCCAAACCGTCGATGAACAAATTGCCGAACTTGCCGATGGCACACAACTTCGCTTGGAAGTGGTAGGGCCGGTGGAAATTCGTTTTGAAAATCGTCGTGCAATGGTGGATGCGATGGTGTTACCTGGGGAAGCCGAAGTCTTACTCGGCGCTATTCCTATGGAAGAGATGGATGTAATGATTGACCCCAAGCAACAACAACTGATAGTCAATCCAGCCAGTCCGTATATCACGAAAAAGTCACTCAAGTGACTCGTTCCCCCTAACCAGGTAGGACGGGCCGACGACCTTCTATTTACCCACCAGTTTGGGATTAAGCTGGCAAACGGCTTGGTAGTCAACCACCCCTAAGCCAACACTGCCATTAAGTTAAGGAATCCCGCGGTCAGGTTTTAACCTTGAAGGTCTGGT
>DZAL01000373.1 GCA_022729575.1 Thiomargarita sp. | reverse complement strand
CTATACATCGTCTTGATTGACTTCGCAGAGACATGTGTTTTTGTTAAACAGTCGCCTGGGCCTTTTCACTGCGGCCCCTTTCAGCTAAATTCGCGAAGAATTTCACCTACTCGGGGCGCTCCTTTTCCCGAAGTTACGGAGCTAATTTGCCGAGTTCCTTAACCACGACTCACTCGAGCGCCTGAGAATACTCATCCCGTCTACCTGTGTCGGTTTGCGGTACGGACTGATACAATTTTCTTATACGAAGCTTTTCTCGGCAGCATGATTACAGTCAGTTTATGAGCAAGCTCTCCTATTCGTATCTCAGCCTTAAAAGAGAGCGGATTTGCCTACTCTCTAAGCCTACATACTTAAACCACCTAATCCGACAGGTGGCTGACTTTCACTTCTGCGTCCCTCCTTATAATCAAACAAATTATACCAGGTACACGAATTTTAACATGTTTTCCATCGCCTACGCTTTTCAGCCTCGGCTTAGGGTCCGACTAACCCTGAGATGATTAACATTGCTCAGGAAACCTTAGACTTTCGGCGGAAAGATTTTTCATCTTTCTTATCGTTACTTATGCCAACATTTGCACTTCTATACGCTCCAGCATACCTCGCAATACACCTTCAACGCCTATAGAATGTTCCTCTACCGATTGCAAATAAATGCAATCCCATAATTTCGGCAAATAGTTTTAGTCCCGCAAATTGTCGGCGCTGAGTCGCTTGACTAGTGAGCTATTACGCACTCTTTAAATGAATGGCTGCTTCTAAGCCAACATCCTAGTTGTCTAAGCAACTCAACATCCTTTCTCTATTAACTATTATTTAGGGGCCTTAATTGATGGTCTGGGTTGTTCCCCTTTTGGCAATGAAGCTTATCCCCCACTGCCTGACTCCCGAGAAACATATATACGGAATTCGGAGTTTGTCTGAGTTTGGTACCCTTGTGAGGGCCCTAGCCCAATCAGTAGCTCTACCTCCGTTATACTATTACTCGAGGCTAGCCCAAAAGCTATTTCGAGGAATACGAGCTATCTCCGAGTTTGATTGGCCTTTCACCCCTACCCTTACCTCATCCAAATCGTTTTCAACCGATACTGGTTCGGACCTCCATGAAGTTTTACCTTCACTTCATCCTGGACAAGGGTAGATCACTCGGTTTCGCGTCTACCTCATGTTACTAAATCGCCCATTTCAGACTCGCTTTCGCTACGGCTTCTCCTTTTAAAGGATTAACCTTGCAACATAAGAGTAACTCGTTGGCTCATTATCCAAAAGGCACGCTGTCATTCCGCAAGCGGAACTCCAACTGCTTGTAAGCACACGGTTTCAGGTACTATTTCACTCTCCTGTTAGGAGTACTTTTCACCTTTCCCTCACGGTACTTATTCACTATCGGTCACAAGAGAGTATTTAGCCTTACCAGATGGTTCTGGCAGATTCCCACAAAATTTCACTCACTTCGTGGTACTCGGGTGCATTCTTAAAAGGAATAATATTTTCGTCTACAGGACTTTCACCTTTTATAGTTAAACTTTCCAGAATATTCGACTAATATTATAGTTTTTTACTTTTTGATTTATTTGCAATTCAATCGCAGAATGTCCCACAACACTGATAACACAACAGTTGCATCTTTTTACATGTTAAACAGTTTAGGCTCTTTCCTTTTCGCTCGCCACTACTCAGGAAATCATTATTATTTTCTCTTCCTCCAGGTACTTAGATGTTTCAGTTCCCTGGGTTTGCTTCTTATACCCTATGTATTCAGGTACAGATGATTTTGCATTACCAAAATCGGGTTATCCCATTCGGAAATCTACGGATACTAGGTTACTTCCACCTCCCCGTAGCATATCGTCGGTAGTCACGTCCTTCATAGCCTTCTTGTGCCAAGGCATCCACCGTGTGCTCTTAATAACTTAACCAAATTACTTTTATTAAAATATTTTATTTTTATTACTTTAGGCTCAGTATGAAGTAATAATACTTCAACACTCATTCAATATTTCAAAGAACATAATCTTTAATTTAAAAAGATTTAGTGGAGCTAAGCGGGATCGAACCGCTAACCTCCGCCTTGCAAGGGCGGCGCTCTCCCAATTGAGCTATAGCCCCTAAATAAACTTCATTTAGGGCTAACAATCTTAATGAACACAACTAACGGTATTACCGCTCGCCCTATATGTGGGCCTGAGTGGATTTGAACCACTGACCTCACGCTTATCAGGCGTGCGCTCTAACCAACTGAGCTATAG
>DZAL01000230.1 GCA_022729575.1 Thiomargarita sp. | reverse complement strand
GTAGGTCTTTGGTGAAGGCCAGCACTTTCACGTCGTCCTTAAAGCCTATCAAGGCAATGGTGGGAGAGGTGCTGGGGTCGATTTGTTCACGAATGAACTTCTCTAGCCCGGCTTTCACGCCATTGAGTTCGCCTTGCATACTGTGAGTGGTGTCTAGGACGAGAACGGCATCCACTTTTAGGTCTTTGGGGACGAATATATTGGTGCGCGTTTTCACCGTGTGGGCCGGATATTCCGTGGCCGTGACCTAAGAATTATTGCAAAATTTCATTTTGCACTCCAGAGGGTCCATCTCTATTCTCTGGAGTGCAATAAGAATTATTGCAAAAATTCTCTACTTTGTTATCTCATTCCAACTCTCTTCCGTCGTGCAGTCGCCCGTGATAATCGCATTGAACTTCATGTTCTTACTCTTAATGAGCGCTGCCAACTCCTCCAAGTTTGCTTTAGGATAAGGTGAAGCATCGGTGGCTAACAGTATCGTGCCACCGTCCTTGAGATGTTTAATCGCCACTCCCAAGGCTTCCGCGGAAGCTTCGGGGCAGGTGCCTCCCCCTGCGGCAACCAGTTTTTCCACCGTGTCTTTCATCACCTTGACATCTTGAGTGAAAGCTTTGACACGCACGTCGTCCTTGAACTCGATTAAGGCCATCGTCGGTCTTTGACTGGCATTGGTTTGGTCGATAAGTTTCTGCAATGCGGACTTCACGCCATCAATTTCCTGTTGCATACTGTGAGTGGTGTCTATCACCAGTACCATATCCATCTTAATATCCTTTGGAATAAAGATATTGGTGTCTTCTCTCACGGTCTGCGTGGGATAATTCGCAGCCGTCAAGGTCGCTTCGTTGGTCATCACTAGCAAGCCAGGATCTTCCAATTGCAATTGGACATCGACGGTAGCTAGACTGCGATTGTCGGTAGCAGTGGGAACTTGCAAGTCATTGAGACGACATGTCAGTTTAGATAATGCACCAGTGTCACACGTACCTTCATTGGTGGTGACTGCATTGATTGTCACACCAGTTGGTAATTGGGCCACCAGTTGAATGCTCGTCGCTGGCTGAGAGGCATTCTTACTCAGTTCCACTTCAAACAGGTAGTGCAAGTTACCCTGCATTTGCACTGGGTCAGGAATGTCGCTGATGACAACGGATAGGTATGGTTTAACTACCGTTTCAATCTGTTGCGTACTATTTGGATATTCCTGAGAAGTGACCACTACCTTATTTACCAACGCTTCCTGGTTGGCGTTGCTAATAACCAGTTTCACCGCTACTGTCGCGCCTGGGGCAAGGTCGGGCAGGGTGCAACTGGACGTGGTGGTGTCGCAAGTCTTCCCATTGACCACTTCCATAGACACTAACTGAGTCCATGGGGGTAACAGGTCTGTCAATTTCATTGACGTGGCTGGATGAGTTCCTTCATTCGTCACCGTGATGAAATAGACGATGTTTTCTCCTTGGGCAATGGGTTGGTCGGTATTCAGTGCCGTAAAGTAAGAAACTTCTCCACCAGCTTGGGTATAGGGGGCAACTTCCACTTTTAGCACTGGGCGACCTTGTACATTGACCCACTTAATTTCAATGTCATTCCCCACTTCAAATTCCGTGGGTTCAAACCAATAGCCTTCCTTAGTGGCAGTGGCGGTGTATTTGCCCTCATTCAATTTCGTGATTCGCCACCGTCCTTTTTCATCAGTAAGCGTGGTCTTGTAACCCACTCGTATTTTGACTCCAGCAAGAGGATTACCTAACTTATCTTCCATACGACCTCTTACATCATAAGGGCCATCAGGAGGAACTTCGCCACCGACCTCTACGGTTAGCGTGTCAATAGCAGATTCATTGCCAACCGTGTCGGTCACCGTTAACTTGACTGTGCGGAGTCCTTTAGTGGCATAGCCATGTTTGAGAACTGGTTGCATTCCCACTAAGTCCACGTCATTGTCAAGAATCCCATCACCGTTAGAATCCACGCTGGTGTCAATGTCCCACACGTAAGTGGCAATCCCATAATTGTCACGAGACGCAGAACCATCAAATTTTACTGGAGTTTCTGCTGGTATGACTTGGTTTTCGCCGGCTTCCGCAGTGGGAAATTCAAGGTCATCCGCTGCTGTCAGTTGAATCGTCAACGTATCAGAACTACTTTGACCTGCGCCATCAAGAACGGTGAGTTTGACCTCATATTGACCTAATGTCGGATAGGTGGCCGCTGGGATGAAAGGATTCATGCCCGTGAGGTCAACATCGTTGTCTGCTATACCATCGCCATTGGAGTCGTGACTGGTATCAATATCCCATTCATACCGTTCAACTCTTATCTCGTCCAGTGAACCGCTACCATCCAGAAAGATATTGACATTACCTGGTTTGGTGGTGTCAAAACGGGCTATCTGGTTCGGTCCAGCATAAGCAATAGGTGGGTTGTCTATCACCATGATAGCTTTGCTGGCGACGTTGTCGGTTATGTTTTGTTCAATGAACGTGTTCATAGGACTGACAATCACAAACAGATTGTGGTTGCCGGCAACCGCACGCCAGGTTGCAGAGACTTGGGCTTCACCGTTGGCTGGAATATCCAAGGTTTGTTTGGCATACACCGTCCCTTTTTCCGCTAGGCTGGCATTTGAAAACCATACTTCCACACCCTTGGCAGGCACAGCGGTATCGTTATGAACTTTGGCAAACACCGTCATGGGTTCGTCATGTTCAGGGTTCTCTTTAGAGAAAGAGATGTCGGCACTTTGAATAGACAATTTATAGTCGTATTCCACAAAGTAGGTGGTGAACGCGACTCGTGAAGTGTCAGTTAAGAGGTCGGTAGCGGTGATGAAGACACGATACACGCCTGGGGCCAGGGTGTCATCGTAGGGTAATTCATACACGCCGTCGCCTTTGTCAACCAAAGACACTTCCACTGGTTCCACATCACGGAGTTGCGTACCGTATTTGCTACCGATTCTCTCGCCTTCGTCTAAGGTTTTGAGTAACGCGGCTTTTACATCCAAACCGGGCATAGGTTGCCCGTCTTTTTGGGCGTATGCAGTGAGGGTGAAGGGTTTGCCGGGTTCGACTTGAGTACCTTCATTCACGCCTACCCAGAAGTCCGTGTCACTGGTGACTAGCAAAGCGTAGTTAATGGCTTGCCCACTAACCGCTTCCACTTCAGCAGTCCACGTACCCGCTTGGGCATTGGCAATGTGATAGCCAATCATGGTGGGGTCTTCACCTTGGTAGAGAACTTCGGACGAAACGGTGTTAGCGTCAATGATTTCACCGCTGGGTGAAACGAGACGTAAACTCAGTTTTGTGGTTTCGCTACCTGTAGGTACCATGACCATGACATGTAGCAAGTTAGCATCTGCATCTACTTCAAATGTTTGTACTTGTTGTATGTCACCGGTGGAGATGACAGGCAAGTTAGGTGTTTCTGACGCATAGATAACTTGGCTGGCGAGGGTTTTGGTAATATCTTCCTCCGCAACCTGAGTTTCTGAAGATTCGGGTGGATCATCACCCAAGAAATAGAATGCCTTAGCAACAGGCGCATATTTCTTGCGCAGGGCATTATGCCAATTTTTAAACCCTTCAGATGGAACACCGTCCAACTCCACACTCTTTCTATGAACAACCATATCCCCGTCCAAGGAGAACCAACTGACGGTATTGAGTATTTCCTTAATAACTTGACCCGCAATACCACCCACCTGGTTACCCACTATACTCCCTATAGTACCTAATAGAGGTATTGCAGGCACCACCACATCTTTGTTAAAAAGATTTCCGTGGTGGTGTGAAAGAGTCGGCTTGTTTTTACCATAAATGGTAAAATACTGAACTGTACTTTTATTCCCATATACAGTGCCAATACCATCAGTGGGTTCATCTTTACCACATTTGTTTCCTTCGTGACAACCTTCGTCTTTGTGATTTCCATTGAGACTCTTGAGTGCTGAACTTTGCGGAATAAGTTCAAGAGTTGCGGGACCTAATACCATACAATTGAGGCCCAAGGGTGCAGTGTTAGTGATGTTCTCAAAAAGTTCCTCAAGAAGGGCTATATTCATCACTGTAACCGCAAGAGTTGCGAGAGTTTTAGAGGACTTTAACATCTTCTTTGTATGTTCATCCCCAGAATCAGGTCTAACCAGTGCCGCAACTGTTGCACCATGATTAGAAGTTCCCAGCATAACAAGTTTGTTAACATTCTCATTATAGCCCGGATTCTCGATATACCAGCGCGAGTTCAGTCCTCCCATAGAGTGGGCGATGATATTCACTTTGGGGATACCATATTTCTCGGCCATCTCCTCAATTTTATCGGCAACTTTTTGGGCACCATAACTGAAACGCGCATTACTCGGGTTAATAACGAGTTGTTCCACTTTGTATGCGCCACCCTCGTTTTGAATAACAGAAGGAGCATCTTTATGTGACCAGGACTCGTCATCTCCACACAGCCCATGAACCAGCAACACTGGCGGTTTCATAACCTCCACTTGCTTATTGGCCAAATTTGACCATGCGCCATTCTCGTCTTTGGCACTAAAAGTAATCTTGTGAAGACCAAGACTCAATCTTTTACCGCCCGCAGGAAGAGAAAATTCAGATTGGTTACCTAAAACACCATCCTTATCCGATTCCCATTTGTACTCAACGACTTCCCCATCCAAATCTACCGCTTGCCCAACAAATTTAATGGGGTCGTGATTGGGGTCAAATTCATCATCTTTCCACTTGACAACCTTTACCACATCACCCTTTTCGCCAGTGCTTTGCACCAAGGTAATAGAAGCCAGGGGAGGCATGTTGATTCTCAACAAACCAGTGGCATAAGGTGACATGAGGTTGCCCACCACCTCGACAAAGAAACTAATGAGGTGTTGACCTGCGTCTTTTGTTTCAAAGAAATGGTCAATGTTGCACTTGGCACCACTAAAGGAAAAGGGAGAAGGACAATCGCCTAAAATTACAGTAATACGGTTGCTTTTCCATTCTGCCTTGGTAAGAGGTGGATTTGGATTAGTACCATATTCGCCATGTCCTTCCAGTGACACCTTAACCTCAGTGGCAGGTGGAGTGATCAGTGCTGGATTTGGTGAAAAGCCATCAATCACTGCTAACGGTGGAAGAAAATTCATGTCTGCGGTAACATAAAAGTCATGGTCTGTACCGCTTATCCAGCCCATGAAACTGTTAGGAGGATTTATCACCTTTACCATGCCCTTTTCGTCCTGTTCATAAGTGCAAGACAGAGGAGGAGTGCAAGGTAGCACTGTCACAGAGACAGAATAAGTCGTGTCTTTATTAGGGGCAACGTCAGAAATGGAATCAATCCATGTAGCGGTTGATGCACCGGAACTAGGAATAGAAGCCGTTTCTGTTTTTTGGTTACTCCAAGGAAGGCGATAAGTAGTCTTGGCCCAGAATTGCGGACCATTTTTAGCGTTACTAGGGCCAGCGGGGTCACCCTCAAACATACCAACTTGAACGGGACCTGTTGTGACAGACAATACACCATAGTAATCCTCTTTCGGACTACCCTTGACAATTCCATCAACTGTTAGGGCAGCTAAATCAATAGGAGGCCCCTTAGGGGAATTAGAATCGCATAAAAAGCCCCCTGGACAAATAACCGACCATTTGTTAAGAGAACCAATGTTACCAGTATAGTCTCCCAACTTCACGTAACCGTCTTTCTCAGTAATTGGGCCCAAAGAAGACTTTTCCTCGGTTTGGGTCCAGGTGTGAAGGCGACGGCATTTGCCGTAGATGACGTGGTAGCTTCCCTCATACCAACCCCCACCTCCCCAATGTTTCTTAGAACATACTCTGACTGTGGAAGTGAGACACCAACGACCTGAAGAAGGGGCTTTGGAAATGCTGTGAGAAGCGTAGCCATTACCAGAATCACCTAAAGTAGAGGCATAAACATCGTAACCTACTCCACCCACATCTCCAGGTAGACCGGTTGAAGTAGTGCCAACTTTACTGTCATCGACCTCGCAGTAATCTGGTAAACAAACTGGACCGGAGGTTTCTTTGCACACTTCTTTCCATTCATTTTTGAAATGGGGAATCTCCAAGGGTTTTCTAAATTCTTCCCGTACCACAACCACTTCCGTCCCGGTAGCCATCAATGTTGCATTAAAAGTCACCAGCGGACTTTCCGTGCCTGTTGCTTTCAACTCATAAGAAAAGTCAGCAGCAATAGCCGAAGAGAATTGAACCAGCGAAAGTGTGGCGAGTAGTGGAAGGACTTGCAACTTTAGCGCAACACCGCCTGCCCATTCCACAGGAAACTTCTCCCGTTCTCGTACCGATGATTCATCGGCACGTTTGGTACTACCATGCTTAGTCAACATACCATTACCTCCTACCAAAGTTGAACGCCAAAAAACACGACGCACGGTCTGCCATTGCTGCCAACTGAAGCGGCAGACGGTGCCGATAACTAACCAGACTACGGACAACCAACGGGCGAGAGTGTCTCGCCAAGGTTTCAAAGCTGCGCTTTGTACTCCTGGGTTGGGGTCGCCTGCCCAGGGCACGGGAAACTTCTCCCGTTGTCGTACCGATGGGTCATCGGCACGTTTTCTGCTAACATGTTTCGTGTACATACAAATGTCTCCATAAATGAATGATAGATGTTTAAGTGTTAATAATTGGAATGTCCTAGTTTCCTCGGCCAAGAATCGGCTCGGGCGTTCCTCCTTCTCGCGTTCCACTTAAACTTAAAACGCAGGAAAGTCTGAACCGCAGATTACTCAGATTACGCTGATTACGCTGATTATTTTATGTGGATGGCTAAATTAACCGTTTCTCGGTCAGGTTAGTTACCACACTAACTAAGGGTTTTGACGCCACTTAGTTTCATACTTACTATAGACTACTGGACCTGGGAAAAGGTTAGGGGCAAATCCCCAAAAAATTTCTGTTTCCATCTAAAGTCTGAACCGCTGATTACGCTGATTACGCTGATTACGCAGATTAAACCAAGTTCGGCACCGCCGCCGCGGCCGTGGCTGGTCCAACTGGAGTGTACGCCCAAGAAGAAGGTTGGAGAAAATCTGCGTAATCTGCGTAATCTGCGTAATCTGCGGTTCAGACGTTGACTGCGTAAGGTGAGATACTTACTATAGACTACTGGACCTGGGAAAATGTTAGGGGCAAATCCCCAAAAAATTTCTGTTTCCATCTAAAGTCTGAACCGCTGATGACGCTGATTTAGTTGAAATTAACGGCTGCGGTTGTTACTTCTATAAACGTCGCCGTCGCGAATTTTTCCCAAAAATCCTTTAACTAAATTTATTCCTTTGTGTTTTCAAGGAGTTGCCCGATAACAAAGGTTGCCTGCTTCTTGGTGTGGATAAGATAACCGCTTATCCGTCGGGTTTTAGGGGGGGCGGCCTGTGTATTTTGACCCACCTATATCCTCTTCTCATACTGTTGTTGGATTTCAAATCGGTTTAGAAAGAGACTAATAGAAGATTTTACCTGAATCCGTTATTAGAAAACGGCTAAACCTCTCATCAAGGCAAATTTTCCAAATCGTTTAAATCCTTATGTCGTCCACTGGCTTTCTTATTCTTCTTCAAATGTTCTAAATTGATGATATTTACTTCAACTCCTTCAATCAGGTCAATGGTTCGTTGTTGATAACATTCTTCAAACTCGATGCCTGAAATCGTGGTTAAAATTTCCAATCTCATCGGTGGTACTCCCATCCGAATGATTTGGCCCGCTTGTAAAAACAATTGGGGCGACAACATGGGCATGGCAAAACCAAATTCGGTCAGTACGTTAACTAACCTACTGGCATTGCTTGGACTAATCGCAATCCATACGTCCATATCGGCAGTGGCCCGCGGATAGCCATAATAGCCTACCGCATAACCGCCAATTAATAGATACTCGACTTTATGGACGTTGAGTAACTGTAAGAAGTCTTTGAAGTCTGGTGGTAAGTGGATTATATCCATAAATAATTTGCCTCATCCATTCCACGGCTTGTAACCGTTCTAGGGGCGTTTTCGATAGCCAATAGGTGGTCTCATCAGGTGCCTGGGTCAAGGAAACGACTGACCAGGCGGTTTTATCTAGTTCAAAGTTCTTTATCATATTTCCATTGGTTCCTTAATTCGACTACTCTACGATTTCATTCTCATTTTCCCGTGACCCTTCAAATCTAAGTCAGTTTAAGTGAATGAATGTGAATCCGCGGGCTGGCGGACTCGAAACTGGTCGTCGAGTGGGTTAGCCAGTCCTGCTTTATTTAATGGTGGTAGGGGGTCAGCCTGATGTTGTTGGTTATTGACCTGAGTTTGTCCTCAATGTTAGTAAGATAATCGGGTTATTAAAATACAACGGTTTTCTGTTAGCCCGTGTTGGGTTGACTTCTTTCTACCGCCGCTAATTCGGGTAATTCGTCGCTGGGATTCCAGACGGTCAAACCACAAGTTCTGGCGGTGTCGTTTAATTCTAAGTCGGCACCGATAAACAGCGTCGTCTGAACCTGTAAAGCCGTCGCTAATTGAAACGCATCACAGCCTCTTAAACCATAATCTTTAGCCAATTGACCAGACTGGGCTATCAATTCCGCATTGACTTCGACTATTTTGACACTTGCCCACTGTTTCTCAAAGACTTGGTGGGCACCTTCAAACCCTTCAGGACTGATACGTTGTCCGCGAACTGCGCGTGCCAAGGTGGCTAATACTTCGGCGTAAGTAATTGGTGAAACCGCTATTTGATTCGTTTCCATTGACCACCCTTGCTGGGCCAGAAATTGTCGAACTCTCGTTGAACCTGCTTCGTCCAGAAAAAATTTAATCCAAGCCGAGGTGTCCAAAAAAATCCTCATGTTAAAGTCCTGTTAAGTTATCGGCGACCTTGAATGACCATTTCGGCACCTGTAGGGCCTGCGCCCTTCATTTTAAGTGGTTGAAACGAGGTACTAAACGGGTTGTCAAGTTCACTACGTTTCGTTTTGACTGGGTTGGTTGGGACCGACGTGTTCTTTAGTAGCATCAAAATTTCTTCTACCACTCGTGCCAATTGCCGTTGTTCGGCTGCCGAGGCGTTGGCATATAGTTCAACGACCGAGTCGTTGACCTCCGCAATTTGTAAAATGGCCATGATGTTCTCCAGTTAGTTTTGGTGTTTCAAAGCTACGCTTTGTACTCCTGGGTTAGGGTCAGGGGCGAGTGTGTGGTCTCGCCAAAGAGTATGACGTGGTTTAGAAGTGCCTCCACTGGATGAGGCACGTTGTTGTTGGTACGATTGCATACCGGTTTTCCTCCAAATCTAAGTAAGTTTAAGTGAGCGGGCTTGCTGATACCAAACTTATCGCGGTGTGGGTCAGTAAGTCCATCTTTATTTATTAGTGTAGGGGGTCGGCCTGGGTTATTGACCGTAGTTTTGCCTTAAAGTGAAATATTTGTCAAAAAGATTTGTCAA
>DZAL01000229.1 GCA_022729575.1 Thiomargarita sp. | reverse complement strand
CTGAGGAGTCCTGATGTCAACTTATATTCCCGCCGATTTACGACGACAAGTACGTGCTGATGCTGGTCGACGCTGTGGTTATTGTTTAAGCCCAGAAATGCTGATGGGAATCCCTTTGGAGATTGAACATATCCTTCCTGAAGTGGCAGGAGGATTGACCGTCCGAGAAAATCTATGGCGGGCTTGTCATAGTTGCAATAAATTTAAAGGTGGTCGTAGCGAATTTACAGACCCCGTGACGAACACTTTGGTGCCACTGTTTAATCCACGTTTCCAACGCTGGCGTGAACATTTTCAGTGGAGTTCCGAGGGTACTCTGATTATTGGACTAACTCCTTGTGGAAGGGCAACTATAGAAGCGTTGCAAATGAATAATGAGTATATTGTGGAAGCTAGACATCTTTGGGTCATAGCAAGTTGGCATCCCCCTGCGAACTAGCCCAAACAATCATAATAATCAAAAAGTCTTTGAAATTAATATTCGTTTGGTGGTTTCAGTGCCGGAAGAGGGGAAGATAAAAGATTCTTCGTCTTCGGAGTGAGTCGGAGTTTGGTCTTACCTAAATGAAATCATCTGAAATGGAGAAATATACTATGCCTGCGATTACTATAGAAAATCTGCCTAGCTTGGTCTATGAACAATTAATGCAAACCGCTACTTTACATCGGCATTGCACGTCGAAACGACATTATTAACCAGAACCAGAGGAATCAGATGGCTTTTAGCGATTTCAAAAATATCAAGCAAGTGCTTCAATACTGTCCCACCGTCAAACTCAGACTAGCCCGATTTTTGCCCGACGTGCAACTAGAGTTGCCAGATTTATTTATTGAAAATCTCAATTTTGCGTTGGATAAGAGAACTATGTTTGAAAATGAACAGTTCTTTTGTGAAAGTTTTATTTTTCCATTTTTGCAACAGACTTGGAAACAGCATGATAAGCTAAGACTGTGGTCTCATCAGGAACTGGTCTGTGATGATAAATTATCTGGGGCGCCAGATTATTTAGTATCGAGGTGGCAAGGTGAGGTGATTGAGAAACCCATCAACACGCCGTTGTTAGCGGTAGTGGAAGCTAAAAAGCAAGATTTTGAAGGAGGGTGGGCGCAGTGTTTGGCGGAGATGATGGCTTGTCAAAAATTGAATCAAGATGAGAACATTACCGTCTATGGTATTGTGTCAACCGGGATTATTTGGGAATTTGGGAAATTGGAACGGGAAGTGTTTACTCAGCATACTCTTTCGTATTCAGTGATGGAACCCCAGAAAATTTTTGGGCTGTTGGACTACCTGTTTGCCGAATGTGAGAAACAGATTCAGATTCCGTAGGGTGGGCAACGTTCTTTTCCTTTGAAAAAACTACAAGTAATCACTTTGCCGATAGAGGCTTTGGAGGGATTGATTACCGTCATCAAACCACATTGTTATATTCACAGTCAAAAAGTTAAGTTTGTGGAAGTTAATCTGCGTTTTGTGCTACCGGTGCCGGCGGACGAGGAGGATGCGGGGGAGGAGTGAGGGAGATTTGAATCTTAACTCAGTGAAATCATCTGAAATGGAGAAATATATTATGCCTGCGATTACTATAGAAGGTTTGCCTACCTTGACGATTTCTTTGCCCACCATCGATTTAGAGTTTCTGCAACAATATGCGTTGCTACAGAATTTGACGGTGTCGGAACTCATTGCCCAATGGACCCAGTGTTTACGGGTTAGGGAGACTCAACCCTTGCACCCAGCACTGGCTGCCATAACCGGCATTCTGCCCTCTCATCTGGAAGTGAAAGACGATTATTATCAACATCTTTTGCGTAAACATCAATGAAAGTCATGATAGATTTGAACGTCTTGTTGGATGTTCTGCAACAACGGCAACCATATTATGCACATTCTAAAGAGGTATGAATTATGCCATTTAGCAATTTTAAAAATCTCAAGCAGGTGATTCAAAAATATCCCCTCAAACTGCGGCGCGAACGATTTTTGCCCGACTTATCACTGGAACTGCCAGAGTGGTTTATTGAGAACCTCAATTTTTCATTAGACCGGAATAATCCTTTTGAGAAAGAAGTCTTCCTCCGGGAAAGCATTATTTTCCCTTTTCTACAACTGGCCTGGAAACGTCACCCGCAGTTGGAACTATGGGCACTTCAAGAACTGTTCTATGATGATAATTTGTCTGGAGAACCAGATTATTTGGTCGCGGCCTGGCGCGATGAAGTGATTGATAAACCTATCAACACACCGTTGTTGGCCGTGGCAGAAGCCAAAAAACAGGATTTTGAAGGCGGATGGGCGCAATGTGTGGCGGAAATGATAGCTTGTCAAAAGCTGAACCAAAATGAGAATATTACCGTTTATGGTATTGTATCAACGGGTCTGTTTTGGGAGTTTGGAAAACTCGAAAAGGAGGTGTTTACTCAGCATACTTTGTCGTATTCAGTGACGGAACCCAAGAAAGTGTTTGGAATTTTGGACTATCTGTTTACTGAATGTGAGAAACAGATTTAGAGTCTGTAGGGTGGGTAACGTCGTTTGGTGGCCCATCATTCATTCCCAAATATTTGGAATTTGGTGGGCAACCAAATGATGTTGACGGCCCTACAACATATTAAGTACACAAAGAGGTATAAATTATGCCATTTAGCAATTTTAAAAATGTCAAACAAGTCATTCAAGAATATCCACTCCAACTCCAGCAGGGCCGATTTTTGCCAGACGTACAACTTGAACTGCCGGAATGGTTTATGGAAAATCTCAATTTTGCATTAGATAAGAAAACGATATTTGAAAATGAAGCGTTTTTTTGTGAAAGTTTCATCTTCCCCTTCTTGCAACAGACCTGGAAACGGCATGATAAGTTGAAACTTTGGTCCCATCAAGAATTGGTCTATGATGACAAACTGTATGGTGAAGCCGATTATTTAATTTCAGTGTGGCCGGCTTCGGTGATTAATAAACCTATCAACACCCCGTTGTTAGCGGTGGTGGAAGCTAAAAAGCAGGATTTTGAAGGAGGGTGGGCGCAGTGTTTAGCGGAAATGATAGCTTGTCAAAAATTGAATCAAGATGAGAACATTACCGTATATGGTATTGTGTCAACCGGGATTTTTTGGGAATTTGGGAAATTGGAACAGGAAGTCTTTACTCAACATACCCTGTCGTATTCAGTGATGGAACCCAAAAAAGTGTTTGGGACTTTGGATTATCTGTTTGCCGAATGTGAGAAACAGATTCAGATTTCCGCAGTTCCTAAATGAAACCACCTGAAATGGAGAAATATACTATGCCTGCCATTACTATAGAAAGTCTGCCTACTTTAATCTATGAACAACTCATGCCAGCTACGGCTTTACATCGGCGCAATCTGACTCAAGAAATTGTGACACGTCTGGAACAGAGTTTTTCTCCTCCGACGGCCGGGTCGAGGTTGCCACGTCACCCAGACGCTATCATTGCAGAAGCCCGTGCGTCAAGAACTTTGAGGAACGGGCATCTTGTCACGGCAGAAGAACTTGACTTGGCAAAAACGGAGAGGCGTTTATGACACCATATTTGGTTCTTTCCAATTAAATCGCCTAACTTTCAAACTACCAAGCTAAGAAGAGCTCTCCATGAACCATCAAACCGTCGTCATCACGATGCCAGAACCCTTATACCAACGCTTACAGAGGTGGTCGACGGTGATACAACGTCCACTTGAAAACGTGGTGTTACAAACCCTTCAGACCACTCTCCCTAAATTACCTGAAGAGTTATCGAATGACCAACGTCATCTGTGGAGAGAAATGGAACGCTTAACCGATGACCAACTCTGGCAAACGGCGCGTAGCACGGTGCCTCTTCCGCAGCAGGACCAATATCGTTATTTGCGAGAAAAACACGGTCAAGAAATTCTGAATACTTCAGAACAAACCCAAATGGAAGAGTGGTATCGGGACACTCACTTGCTGATGCTTCGCAAAGCCCACGCTTATGTCTTGTTGAAATGGCGTGGCTATTCGCTACCTACCTTAACAGAGTTGACCGAGGAGTCCTGATGTCAACCTATATTCCTGCCGATTTACGACGACAAGTACGTGCTGACGCTGGTCGACGCTGTGGTTATTGTTTAAGTTCGAAAATGCTGATGGGAATACCTTTGGAGATTGAACATATCCTTCCTGAAGTGGCAGGAGGATTGACCGTGTGAGACAATCTATGGCGGGCTTGTCATAGTTGCAATAAATTTAAAGGCAGTCGTAGCGAATTTACAGACCCCGTGACAAAAACTCTGGTGCCACTTTTTAATCCACGTTTCCAACGCTGGCGTGAACATTTTCAGTGGAGTTCAGAGGGTACTCTGATTATTGGATTAACTCCTTGTGCAAGGGCAACTATAGAAGCATTGCAAATGAATAATGAGTATATTGTGGAAGCCAGACATCTTTGGGTCATCGCAGGTTGGCATCCCCCTGCTAACTAGCCCGGATTGTCACGGGACCACTGTGGCCGGTGTAACCTCACCGAATCTGGCGGTAGTCCAGTAGGGTGGACAAAAATGAAGCGTTGTCTGTTTTTTTCGTTGCACGAGAGGAGTCTCAATTATGTATCACATTCCCAAACCCACCGTCAAAATTCGCCCCACCTTCACCAAAGCCACGTCGGCTAAGGGAGTTCGGCAAAATCTAGCGTGGCTGAAAAATCATGCCCAGGAATATCAAGGACAATGGATAGCCATGAATGAAGGAATCTTTCTGGGGGCCAATGAAAGTTTTTTGGAACTGTACAAAACCATGAAACATTTGAGTCAGTTGAGTGTCGCCTTGTTTATTAACTTAAAATAGGTGGCATGATGGCGGACCTTTATCGTGTTAACCACACTCTTTCACAATGGAATACCGGTGGTGCTTATTTGCATTTTCTGTATGAGATAGACAACTATAAGTTAATCACAGGTATCGAATGTGAATTTCCTGCCATCAAAGCGAAACAAATCGCGTTGTTAGATACGGGCGCGGAACTCTCTATAGCAGGTAGTCAGATTTATCAAGCCTACTCGTATGAACAAGTGTTTTTAGATACTCCAGTGGGTATTGCAACTATCAACACCAGACTGGGTAATTTTGCTGGTTCTTGATACCGTGTCGAGGTCAGTTTAAAAGCCGATTGGGGAGAAGAATTGATTATCGAGGGCACCTTTCTTTTTTGTGAGGCGTGGACAGGTCCTACCGTATTGGGTTTGCATGGTTTTCTGGAACGGATACGGTTTGCGATTGACCCAGATTATGAAAATATTGGCTGTATCTATTTCGCAGCCACTTAAGCTAACCTCCAACCCAGGGGACCAACCATTTAAATCGTGGCTATCGCCATGAAATGTATGTACTGTCATGCCGCTATGATGCGGCACCCAGCACCGTTCCAAATTACGCGCCAGCACTATCATGTCACCTTAGAGAGGGTACCCGCCTGGGTATGTAGTCAGTGTGGGGAAGTCTATTTTGAAACGCCTGAAGTGGAGGCGATTCAGAACTTGATAGAGTTATTGGAAGTGCAATCTCGGCGGTTGCGGAAGGCGGCTTAACAAGAAACTCAGTTTCTCAAAGAAACTGAGTTTCTTTGGTATAACTCTCTCAAACCCATCAAATATACAAAGAGGTATGAACCATGCCATTTAGCAATTTTAAAAATGTCAAACAAGTTATTCAAGAATATCCACTCCAACTCCAGCAGGAAAGATTTTTGCCGGAAGTACAGCTTGAAGTGCCGGAATGGTTTATGGAAAATCTCAATTTTGCGTTAGATAAGAAAACGATATTTGAAAATGAGGCTTTTTTTTGTGAAAGTTTTATCTTCCCATTTTTACAACAGGCCTGGAAACGGCATGGTAAGTTGAAACTTTGGTCCCATCAGGAATTGGTCTATGATGAGAAATTGTGCGGTGAGGCCGATTATTTAATCTCAGTGTGGCCGGCTAAGGTGATTAATAAGCCTATCCACACGCCGTTGTTAGCGGTGGTGGAAGCTAACAAGCAGGATTTTGAAGGAGGTTGGGCGCAGTGTTTGGTGGAGATGATGGCTTGTCAAAAATTAAATCAAGACGACCACTTGACCGTCTATGGTATTGTGTCAACCGGAATTACTTGGGAATTTGGGAAATTGGAACAGGAAGTCTTTACTCAGCATACCCTGTCGTATTCAGTAACGGAACCCCAGAAAATTTTTGGGATTTTGGATTATCTGTTTGCCGAATGTGAGAAACAGATTCAGATTCCGTAGGGTGGGCCAACGTCTTTTGGTTGCGCCAGATCTATCAACTTAAGCAATTGGCAGATGACAAAAGGAAATTTGGGGGTAACGTAGAACAAATGTAACAGCCTCCTAATCTATCATAATTAAACGGGTTTCCTATGTATAACTAAGACTTTGCTTTCACTAACCATGATGGTCTTTCCAAGCGGTGGTGACGTTAAACCGAGCCTCCTAATTTCACCATTCCGCAAATTTCCTCATATACCCCAATGACTTGTTAGAGTCTCCGAGGTCTGAGAGTAAGGCTACCCAGATTACAAATATTTCTGGTTTTCACTCAATGAGTAGGGAATCTCACCCTATTTTTTAACGCCTAACTAGACACACCCTACCACACATCTTCTCTAGTTAATTATGACTTAGGGAGCACCAAGAAATAGATTGTCTATTTTGGTAGGGGCAATCCCTGGTGGTTGCTCTTACGTGAGGAATTAAATGGACAATCTATTTATTGGTGGTTCCTTAGTTAATTTACTCATCTTACGCATAACCATCCCTGCCCCTCCTTAATTAAGTTAAGGCGGGGAGTGTGCGCCAACGGAGTTTATATGATAAACTTCCCTTCTTGCTTAGAAAAGGTTGGGGGAGTTAACCATGCCTAAAATGAGTTAATTTAGTCTGGGCGTACTCCTGATTTCAATTACGTCAATAGCGACAAAAAAATTTATGCTCACCCCTCTTGACAATGTCAAAAACATTGTTAAAATAATAACTAAATAGTCCATCCATAAGTTTTTCCCTATCTTAAAATAGGCGCGTAGCTCAGTTGGTTAGAGTACTTCCTTGACATGGAAGGGGTCGGCGGTTCGAATCCGCCCGCGCCTACCAAATTTTCTCCAAAACGGCCCCAATAGCCTAATCTTCTGACGGAATTACCCCCCCCCTAACTCCTGAACCCTTATTCACCTAATTTTTATAATTTAATTTAACCAAATCAAACTTAGAAATTATTTCTAAAATTCAGTTAATTTAGTTAATTCTAAATTACTATCACCTCTAATCAGTTAATCTTTATTTTTTCCCTTTCCTATTTTCAACTCACCTGGCATTTCCTCCAGTGCCTTTTATTGAGACCAACATACTATGCCTATCATTACTCTTCCAAACGGACAACAACGACCATTCGAACATCCACTAACTGTGGCACAAGTAGTCGCCGACATCGGTGCTGGCTTGGCTAAAGCCGCGTTGGCGGCTAAAATTAATGGACGACTGGTCGATACCTCGACCCTGATTGAAGAAGATGTCCAACTGGCCATCATTACTGAGCGTGACCCTGAGGGTATCGAAATTATTCGTCATTCCACCGCCCATTTATTAGCTCAAGCGGTCAAACATCTATTTCCAGAAACTCAAGTGACCATTGGCCCAATGATTGACGAAGGCTTTTATTATGATTTTGCCAATCCAACCAGTTTCACTCCAAACGACTTAGAGCAAATTCAAGCCGAAATGGAAAAACTGGTCGCTCAAGATATTCCGCTAATCCGACGGGTCCTCCCGCGTGATGAAGCAATACAGTTTTTTCGTCACCAAGGTGAACACTATAAAGCCGAAATTATTGCTTCCATTCCGGCCAATCAAGAAGTCTCTCTCTATGAACAAGGAGACTTCACTGACTTATGCCGCGGCCCCCATGTCCCTAGCACCGGTAAATTGAAAGCCTTCAAGCTAATGAAATTAGCCGGGGCTTATTGGCGCGGCGATTCTAACAATGAAATGTTGCAACGGATTTATGGCACCGCGTGGTTGACCAAAAAAGACTTGGAGGCCTATTTGCATCGTTTAGCCGAAGCCGACAAACGTGACCATCGCAAACTGGCTAAACAACTGGACCTATTCCATGTGCAAGAAGAAGCCCCTGGCATGATTTTTTGGCATGAGCGTGGCTGGAATATTTACGTGCAAATTCAAAACTATATGCGCCAGGTTTGGCGTAATCATGGTTATCACGAAGTACATACTCCGCAATTAGTTGACTATTCGCTCTGGCGGAAATCTGGTCATGCCGATAAATTTGGCAAAGAAATGTTTAGCACTTCCTCCGAAAGTCGCGATTACGCCATCAAACCGATGAATTGTCCTTGCCATATTCAGATTTACAATCAAGGCGTTAAAAGCCATCGGGACTTACCACTACGGTTAGCCGAATTTGGCTCTTGTCATCGCAATGAACCTTCCGGCACCCTTCATGGTCTCCTGCGGATTCGCAATTTTGTCCAAGATGATGCGCATATTTTTTGTACCGAAGACCAAATTCAACCGGAAGTTTCTAGCTTCATAGACCTCCTCTTAAAAGTTTATGCGGATTTTGGTTTTCCTCAAATTATCGTCAAATTATCCACCCGCCCCGCGCAACGCATTGGCAGTGATGAGGTTTGGGATAAAGCGGAACAAGCCTTAGAAATGGCTTTAAATCATAAGCAGTTAGACTGGCAATTGCAACCTGGAGAAGGTGCGTTTTATGGGCCCAAAATTGAATTTTCACTCAAAGATTGTCTAGGACGAGTTTGGCAATGCGGTACCATCCAAGTCGATTTCTCCATGCCCGCTCGATTAGGCGCGGAATACGTAGCCTCTGATGGTTCCAAGCAAGTGCCCGTCATGTTACACCGTGCCATTTTAGGTTCACTGGAAAGATTTATTGGCATTCTGATTGAAGAGCACGCCGGTGCTTTCCCCGTCTGGTTGGCCCCGATTCAAGTCGCCATTCTTAACATCACCGACCATCAAGCGGATTATGCCAATGATATCGAAAGTGAATTGAGAACTCAAGGCTTTCGAGTGTTATCTGATGTGAGAAATGAAAAAATTGGTTTTAAGATTCGTGAGCACACCCTGCAACGGATTCCCTATTTAATTGTGGTTGGAAATCGAGAAGTGGAAACGCAACGAGTAGCCGTGCGAACTCATAAAGGAGAGGATTTGGGGGTAATGTCGCTGGAAACTTTCATGGACAAATTGCATAAAGAGTCTGAACCAGGATTTTCCGGCATCAAAGATTAGCCAAATTAGTTGCTCGTTCAGCCCCTCATTATCATTACCGTCACAGTCAAGTGCGTCTTACGCAACCTTCGGCTTCCAACCGGAGTCCAAAATTGTTTTTGGACTCCTTACCATTAGGAATATACAGATGACCCAACTCACCATTGATTCAGAACAAGTTGACCAATTGATTTTGCAGAGATTACCCGCACTCA
>DZAL01000228.1 GCA_022729575.1 Thiomargarita sp. | reverse complement strand
GTGTCCCAGAGGGAGGGCGAAAGAACATACGAGAAAATTTCTGCTTCAGTACTTACTACTATACAATTCCATGAATTCAAAACTACAATAGCACCGCTTCCATTAACATGAAAAACTTTCCACCAATAGCAGGTCTCCTAGTTGCCAGCCTCGGTAGCCTCGTTATACTTGGCTTTGAACTGAATGTGAACCCCAGTCTGCCAGGCCTCATCACCATGAAAGCCAATACGGCCCTGTGTTTCATCTTAACTGGCCTCTCACTATGGCTGATAGCCACTCAATTACCCTCACCTGCCAAATGGGCCATTGGCCTAGTGCGAGGAGGTGCTTCCCTAGTCACCCTGATAGCAGGTTTGACCCTCAGTGAAATACTTTTCGGCTTAGACTTTGGCCTTGACCAATTATTCTTCACGGACCCATCCACCATCGCTACTCAAACCTTTCGTCCAGGCCAGATGACACCTATGACCGCCGTGAACTTTATATTCGCAGGATGCGCTTTCTGGCTAGTGACAGTGAAGAATCGTGTCAGTCTCCTGGCAATACAGTGGTTAGGTTATGCCATGCTAGTGATCTCTTTCCTCGTCATCCTGAGTAATGCGTACCAGGTCCAACCGCTTCACACCTTAGATGCCTTTATAATAATGGCATTACCCACCGCTGTGTCGTTTATTCTGTTAGCTGGGGGAATACTCAGTCTATTTCCCCAAACAGGTCTGCTAAATCTCCTTACCAGCGAAGGTATAGGCAGTTATACTGCGCGTCGCTTGATATTAGTGAGTATGATTACTTTACCCATAGTGGGTTGGTTAAGAATACAAGTCACGCAACACGAACTGCTAGGGGTAGAGGCCAGCGTAGTCTTGTTGGTAGCGTCAGCCAGCACCATCATAGTCATTCTAATTTGGTATTCCGCCGATTCCCTAAATGCCGCCGAAGCTAGAATTAAACAAAATGAGTATCAGATATTGCACCTGAATCGCTTTCACGCTATCCTCCATCACGTTAATCAAGCTATTGTCAGCGCGAATGAGAGACAACTGTTGTTTCAAGACAGCTGTCGGATTCTGGTAGAATATGGCAATTTTCGGATGGTTTGGATCGGCATGGTGGATAAACACTCCCAGTTAGTGTTGCCCGTCGCTAAAGCTGGCGTGGAAGAAGGTTATCTGGATGAAATTAAAATTTCGGTGAGTGATAATCCTGAAGGACGGGGGCCAACGGGCAGTGCTTTGCGTGAAGGGAAACCCTTGGTCTGTGCTGACTTTGAACAGGACCCGCGTATGATTCCCTGGCGAGAGAAAGCCGTGCAACGTGGTTATCGTTCCTCTGCCGCGCTGCCCATCCGTGTACAAAACCAGTTAGTAGGGGTCCTAACCCTGTATGCCCCAACCGTGAATTTTTTTGATGAGGTTGAACTTAATTCCCTCAACCAAGTGGTCGACAACATTGCTTATGCGTTGGCACTCGGCAAAGAGGTAGGCTTATGGGGATTGGTGCATGAAATCGCTGAACGCAAGCGGGTCGAGGAAGCGTTACAGAAAAGTGAGGAACGTTTTGAATTGGCAATGCGCGGTGCTAACGATGGTCTCTGGGATTGGAATTTAGAAACGAATGAAGCCTATTTTTCACCGCGCTGGAAACAAATGCTCGGCTTTGCCGATGCCGAATTGACGAATAGCTTTACTGAATGGCAGAAACTGCTACATCCCGCTGACCATGATCTCGTGCTGCGGGAAATCGATGCCTATCTGGACCGAGAAATACCGGTTTACGAACAATGGTATCGGATGCAACATAAAGATGGGCATGATGTATGGATTCTGGCGCGGGCGATGGCAGTCTGGAATCAACAAGGAACACCGATTCGCTTGATAGGGACACAGGTGGATATGACGGTTCAAAAACAGACAGAAGAATCTTTGCGACAAGTGAATCTCGCCTTGACTCAATTTAAAACCTCCTTAGATATGACCTTAGACTCGGTATTTATGCTAGATGCCGAAACCTTGCAATTTATTTATGCGAACCAAGGTGCCATCAAACAAGTAGGCTATAGCCAAGCAGAACTATTGCAAATGCGGGTGTCCGAGATTAAACCCGAGTTCCCGGAAGAACAATTTCGCTGTTCGCTGTTAGCGCCGTTAGTCGAGGGGACTTTGTCGTCACAGCGGTATGAAACCGTGCATCGACACAAAGAGGGGCGACTGATACCTGTAGAGGTGCTTTTGCAATATATCCCTCTGTCAGACCAAAGAAGTTGTTTAGTGAAAATTGCGCGTGACATCACTGAACATAAACAGATAGAAGCGAATTTGCGGGAAGCTAAACAAGCTGCCGAAATAGCTAATCGTGCCAAAAGTGCGTTTCTGTCGAATATGAGTCATGAACTGCGCACGCCGCTCAACGGTATTTGGGGATTTGCCCAAATTCTCCAGAGAGATTCTAGTTTAAGTGTTACGCAACAAGAACAGATAGCCGTCATTCAGCGCTGTAGCGAATATCTCTTGACACTCATTACCGATATTTTAGACCTGTCAAAAATTGAAGCCGATAGGTTGGAACCGGTGTCCACCACTTTTCATTTAGAGAGTTTTCTGAAAGGCGTGACGGAATTATTTGCTATGCGTACTCAACAAAAAGGCCTCGCTTTTAGTTATGACCAGTTATCGCATTTGCCTGCGGCCGTTCATGCTGACGAAAAACGGCTCCGCCAAATTCTCCTTAACTTGCTTGGTAATGCCGTAAAATTTACCGAGAAAGGGGGAGTGACTTTAAAGGTCGGCTACTACCACGACCACATCCGTTTTCAAGTGACCGACACCGGTCCGGGCATTGCCCAGACTGACTTGGAAAGAATCTTTTTACCGTTCCAACAAGTCGGTGACTCCAGTTATCATGCCCAAGGTACAGGATTAGGGTTAACTATCACGAAGAAGTTGGTAGAAATGATGGGCGGCAAACTTCAGGTAATAAGCACTCTCCAGATGGGCAGCACTTTTTGGTTTGCTATAGTGTTACCTGAAGTTGCCGACGTATCAACGGCTAATGTGGTGGAATCGCCGGTCATCATTGGTTATCAGAAACCGTTACGCGCTGGGGAAGTGGCAACCAAGTTTAAAATCTTGATAGTCGACGATAAGTGGGAAAATCGAGCCTTCGTGTCTCAATTACTAACGTCGTTAGACTTTGACATAACCGAAGCCAGTGATGGCCGGTCAGCAGTGGCCACCGCCCAACAGTGGCACCCAGATGTCATTTTGATGGACTTAGTGATGCCGATAATGGATGGTTTTACTGCGACCCGGCGAATCAGGAAAATACCTGGACTAGAAAAAGTTATCCTCATTGCCATGTCGGCCAGTGTGTTTGACTGTCATCAACAAGAGAGTAACGACGCGGGTTGCAATGATTTTATTGCGAAACCGTTTCGTCTGGAAATCTTGTTGGACCGTTTGCAACAACATTTGCACTTGACTTGGATTTATGAACAACCTAAAATAGCTACGCCGGCCAATGCCGCACCGCAGACGGGCGCCTCGCCAGAAGAAATACCTGTGGTGCCATCGGTAGAACAATTGACGACTCTGGCTAACTTAGCTAAATGTGGAGATATTACGGGTATTCTTGACTATATGGGGCAATTGGAACAGACGGACCCGCAATTGCTGGCCTTTACTACCAAAATCAGTCAAATGGCTAAGGGGTTTCAAAAGAGGCAAATTTTGGAATTGATTAAACCGTATTTGGGGTAGCCCGCGTCGGTTGGACTGAGTATAAAACAGATTCACTAGGTTATAACATTCATAAACATTGTGAGGTAACTATGTCACCATCCATTGCTGAAGAATATCAACGAGACTTTTATGCCTGGCTGATACACAATGCCCAATTACTACGACAAGGTCGATGGTCAGAAATAGATGTGGAAAACGTAGCGGAGGAATTAGACAGTATGGGGCGCAGTGAGAGACGAGAATTGGTCAGTCGGTTAGCCGTATTATTGGCGCATTTGTTGAAATGGGTTTACCAACCTGAGAAACGTTCACACAGTTGGAAATATACGATAGAAGAACAACGTCAACAGGTGTGGGAGGTGTTGGCAGATAGTCCCAGTCTTAAATCTCAGCTGGAAGAGAAGTTTCTGCGTGCTTACCAATTGGCAACAGTGATGGCCGCCAAGGAAACGGGACTGGCTAAGACTCATTTTCCTTCTCGTTGTCCCTTCTCGTTAGAACAAACTTTGGATGACGGTTTTTATCCAGAGGCTCAATTTTGATTAACCGTAACACTATTTAAGTTCTGAAGCATGAATCCTTGAGATTTGACAACTTTCCAAAAGTTGTCAAATCTTTGGTCAAATCTTTTTTACAACACAACCCATCTTTGTGCAACACCTATTTTAGTATATGAATTGGAGTAGAGGCTTTAGCCGTACTCCAACCGGCTAAAGCCTCTACTCCAACCGGCGAACGCTTCGATACCAATTCATGCACTAAAATAGGTGTTACACACAAGGTAACCCCTGTTTGGAGACACTCTAATGAATGACAGCCCCATACGCAAAGATACCTTATTAATCGTTGATGACATGCCTGATAATGTGGCTGTTTTGTTTACTTTTCTAACCAATACAGGGTTTTCCGTTATCATCGCCCAGGATGGTGAGGATGCTCTGCAAACAGTGAAATTGGCCCATCCGGATTTGATATTGTTAGATATAATGATGCCAAGAATGGATGGTTTTGAAGTCTGTCGGCGGTTAAAAGCGCAACCTGACACCCGCGCTATTCCTATTATTTTTATGACCGCCCTAGCTGAGACGGTGGATAAGGTCAAAGGTTTTCAATTGGGCGCGGCGGATTACATCACCAAACCGTTACAACAGGAAGAGGTCTTAGCCCGGGTGACGGCGCATCTCCGAATCTATAAGTTGCAACAGCAACTGGAGAAGCAGAATCAACAGTTAAAGGAGGAAATGGTGATCCGTGAAAATGTTGAAGCCTCCTTACAACGCACGGCGGGCTTGTTAGCCAACCGCACGATAGAATTACAAGACCGTAGCGAAGCCTTGCAAAAACGTACTGAGGAACTAGAGAAGCGCAATGCCGAACTGGACTCCTTTTCGCGCATGGTGGCCCATGACTTAAAAAGTCCGATAGCAGGAATGCTTGGTCTGCTCAGAGTTCTGCAAGAACAATGTGAACTTGGCATAGTGATCACCAAAAAACCAATAGTATGGATTGACCAACTGACACAGCTAACGCAAAAGGTGTTGAGTATTATCGATGCCCTGTTATTACTCGCCGGCATCTCCAGAGCCACAAAGTTCGAGATACGGCCGTTGAATGGGATGTCTATCCTCATTAACCAAGTCATCAAACAACGCTTGGTAGAACCTTTGAAGCATTGTTCTGGGGAAGTGGTGGTGCCAGACCATTTTCCGCTGGCCCAAGGTTACGCGCCGTGGGTAGAAGAAGTTTGGTTCAATTATTTAAGTAATGGTCTTAAATATGGAGGAAAGCCACCCCGTTTGGAGGTGGGCGCAGATGAAATTCCATCTAGTTCTTCTGTAGCACCGGAGGGAAAGAGTGACGGTGGAAATGAGGATGGATTTATACGATTTTGGGTACGTGATAATGGAGCGGGATTGACTCCGGAGCTACAGGCCCGACTGTTTATACCATTTACTCGTTTGCACCGTGGTGTTGAAGGCCATGGGTTGGGTTTATCTATTGTTCGACAGATAGTAGAAAAGTTAGGAGGTACTGTGGGCGTGGAAACTGAAATCGGACAGGGGAGTACGTTTTATTTTACGTTGCCGGCTTATCGTGACCATCGTAAGGTGTGGGAGGAGTTAAAATAGGTTTCTGAAACTGCACTGCTTTAGTAAACCTTAATCACTACTCTTATGGAAAACTAGAATTTGAAGGCACCTCCATTCAAACCACAATTTAACCCAATTGAGAAGGAGCTACTTAGGTGTATAACAACTCTAATTTTTGATAAATTTGTCTTCCCCTCTGTTCAAGGATTAAACCATGCCCCGAGCCACCACCGAATTTGACAGTCCCTGGAAAGAAGTGATTGAATATTACTTTCCGGCATTTATGGAATTCTTTTTTCCGCCGGAATCTCAATTATAGTAATATCCTTACCTATTTGTCCCACCATGAGTTTGGCCAACCGGCGGGGATAACACCCCTCGAAGGGGTGTTATCCCTCAGACTTAAGTACAACAGTGTATGAATATTACTATAATTGATTGGAGTCACGGCTACGAATTTTTGGATAACGAATTAACCCAAGTAGTACGTGAAGCGAAATTAGGTCGGCGGCGAGTTGACAAGTTAGTCAAAGTGACCGCGCTAGATGGTCAAACCGTGCGGTTGTATATCCATATCGAAGTGCAAGCACAATTTGACGCCGAATTTGAGTTGCGAATGTGTGTTTATCATTATCGTCTATTTGACCGCTATCGGCAACCGATTATTAGTTTAGCGCTGTTAGGAGATGAACGTGCGGAGTGGTATCCAAACGGCTATAGTTATGAAATCGGACGCTGTAAGATGTCATTTGAATTTCCCTGTGTTAAATTGTTAGACTATCGTAAGCGTTGGGACGAATTAGAACACTCTCGCAATCCCTTTGCCATGATTGTGCGCATTCATCTAAAAGGCTTGGACACCAGAAAATCACCCAAACAGCGTCTATACTGGAAGAAGGAATTACTGAAAGCAATGTACGAAGCCAATTACCAACCGGGCGGATTTGTTAGAATTATTTTGGTTTTTGGACTGGATATTCGCTTTACCTACCAGTTTGGAACAACAATTTGATAAGTTTATTACCGACTATGAGGAGGAGAAGCAAATGCGTTATGTGACTAGCATCGAAAAACGTGGTCATCAGGAAGGACTTCATAAGGGTCGTCAAGAAGGACTTCAGAAAGGACTTCAGAAAGGACTTCAGAAAGGACTTCGGAAAGGACTTCAGAAAGGACTTCGGAAAGGACTCCAGCAAGGACTTCAATTAGGCCATTTACAACAATCTCAGCAACGTCTGCTGGAAGTTTTACAAGTGCGTTTTCAGCGGCTACCGAAAACGCTAATCACCACGATTCAAGCCTTGGATGATCTCGAAAGATTATCCCAGTTATTTCGACGGGCCTTGGTAGTGGAATCGCTGGGAGAATTTAAACAATTGCTGGCGGACTTGAATTAATACGGCCCGAAGGGTCAATTTTATTTAATAAGTTAATCCCCTGAAAGAATACTGGTGGGTAATGATAAGACACATTACCCTACCTACTTTTTTACTCGAAATCGCTGATTTCCGCCTCTGACGCGGATGATGCCAATTAATTTTTTGCTGTCACTTTACCGAAAAAAATCCTTTTTAAGGTTATCAAATTTTTTATGCCCCAAGAAGACCCTAGTTACCAAGACCAACTAGCCACTGCTCAGGCTGAAATTGAACGACTGCAACAGGCGTTAGCACAACGCACTGAAGATTTGCATCGATTAATCCAATGGACCCAGAATTTACAACAAGACATTACCGCGGTTTATCACTCTATCACCTGGCAAGCAGGCAATTTTATTACGCAAATAGCTTTGAGAATCTTGCGCCGTCCTGCCGGTCCCACCGCCCGTGACCATATTAACAAGATTTTAGCTAATTTTGAAGCCTGGAAAATCAATTATTTTCATCAACGTCGGGGCCAAGAAATGCCAAAATATGTCCCTTGGCATGAAACTAAAGAATACGCGCTATGGATTAAACATTATGATACCTTAAGCGATATTTTGCAACAGTCTATCCAACAGCAAATAGCCACTTGGTCGGCCCCGCCAGTGCTGACTTTACTCCTGCCGATACCGGCCACGGTGAAGGAGACTTGGTTATCACAGACCATGGTGTCAGTGCAAACTCAACTTTATCCCCATTGGGAATTATATTTACTCCCAGCGACCCATTCACTCGCTGACCGTTTAACACATTATTCTCAACTTGAGGCCCGGATTAAAGTCACCCCCGGCGTTACTCAGACGACCCTGGGGACTGCGCTCAATACGGCTTTATCAACCGCTAAAGGAGAATGGGTGGCGCTACTGGAGGCACACGACCAACTGGCACCCCTCGCCTTGTATAAAATAGTGGCCGCCCTAAAGCAATCTCCCAATCAAATAGATTTGATTTACAGTGATGAGGATAAACTGGATGACTCCGGGCAACGATATGACCCCTATTTTAAACCCGACTGGAATCCAGATTTATTCTATTCGCAAAATTTTCTAAAATATTTTACGGTCTATCGTCGTACTATCATCGACCAAGTGGGCGGTTTTCAAAACGATTATCCTGGGTATGAAGACTATGATTTAGCATTGCGAATCATTGCTCAGATGGCCGCGCCCCGGATTTATCATATTCCGTCAATTTTGTACTATCATCGCTCTCCGCCAACGCACGCCCCTGCCACTGACCCGGCACCGCAATCGGTATCCGTGTTACAATCGCATTTTCAACGTCAACAATCCTCGGTGAAAGTAGTGACTGCTCTGGGAGGACATACGCGAGTGATTTACCCACTCCCCACGGTCCGCCCCTTGGTCAGCCTGATTATTCCTACCCGTGATAAATTAGACTTGCTACGCGGGACCATCAATGGTATTCTAATTCATACCACTTATTCACCCTTAGAAATTATCATTATTGACAATGGGAGCCAAGCACCGGCCACGTTAGAATATTTCAAACAGTTGCAAAAAGATTCACGGATTGCTATTATTCACCAACCGGCACTGTTTAATTATTCTCAACTTAACAATTTAGGGGTAGCACAGGCACAAGGGGAGATTATTGGATTATTGAACAATGACTTGGAAATGATTCAAGCCGATTGGTTAACTGAAATGGTCAGTCAGGCGTTAAGACCAGAAGTCGGGGCCGTTGGGGCCAAATTATATTATGGTAACGACCTGATTCAACATGCCGGCGTGATTGTTGGACTAGGCGGAATGGCCGGACATGGCTTTAAATATTTGGCCCGAGAATCGCCAGGCGACCATTGGCGACCATTTTTGATTCAAAATTATTCCGCCGTCACCGGTGCCTGCTTAGTCATGCGGCGACAAGTATTTATTGACATCGGCGGGTTGGAAGAGAAACATCTGAAAGTCGCTTTCAACGATGTCGATTTATGTCTGCGCTTACGTGAAGCAGGCTATCGAATCGTCTGGACCCCTTATGCCGAATTATATCATCTGGAATCTGCCAGTCGCGGCACGGATAATACTCTTAAGAAATATTTGCGACTCCGCCACGAATTAAATTACATGAAGAAACGCTGGGAAACCGTGTTAACTCACGACCCTTGCTATAATCCTAACTTGACTATCGAGTACGAAGATTTTTCCTTAGCTTGGCCACCCAGAATTTAAACTCGAATCGAGATTTGACAACTTTCAAAAAGTTGTCAAATCTAAAGTTCGAATCGAGAT
>DZAL01000372.1 GCA_022729575.1 Thiomargarita sp. | reverse complement strand
TGAGTCAAGTTCTCGTTAAGGAGGAGAATGGGGTTAAGACGTTTTATGTCTATGGCTTGGGATTGCTTGGCGAGGAGAAGGACGGGGAGTATCGGAGTTATCACTTTGATTTTCGAGGGAGTACCGTGGCCCTTACTGACCGGACTGGAAAGGTAGTGGAAAGATTCCAGTATGGGCCGTATGGAGAGTTGGTGAAGGGAGAGGCTTCGGTCACGCCATTTCTGTTTAATGGGAAGTTTGGGGTGATGACCGATGACAATGGATTGTCTTATATGCGGGCACGGTTTTATAGTCCGGAAATGAAGCGGTTTGTGAATCAGGATATTTTGCTTGGAAATATTACTGAGGGGCAGACGTTGAATCGGTTTGCGTTTGTCACGGGAGACCCCGTTAAGTACACGGACCCTTTTGGTCTAGATCGTTTGTGTGGCTCCGGACAAGATGCCATTTCGCTTCCAGATCAACCGAATGTTTACGAATGTCGCTCAAATGGAAAAGGGTTACAAGAGAAATTTTGTGCTACTGACGATTGCCTCATAAAAGGTGCCCCCTTAATCGAGTTCGGACCTCTCTTTGGACCAGGAGTTAAACTTTGTTGTCGTCCCGCTGAAATTGCGTTAGGGCTAGTAAGTCATTGTTGGATAAAGACGGGAAAGCTAACGGTCGGGCTGGCTGGTAACCCAGATGTTATACCTGGACAAGAATATGAGAGTTTATACATTGCCAAAACATATGCCGTGGATCATAGCAAAGACAACCCTTTTTCTGGGTGTGAAAGACAAATAAATATTGATGAATCATGTGTGGACAATGTACTATCCAGTGAACTTGGACGCTATCAAGGTAGATTTAGTTTTATAGCCATTGGTCCGTTCACTAATTGTCAAGCATATGCAAAAAGTGTTTTTGATAGATGTAAATCTGATCGTTAACAATAGAAAAATCAACCACCACCTGCTAAAGCAGGTGACTTGGTGTAACAGCTAAAGCTGGCAATTAAGGCTAAAGCCTTTTATTAAACAGCTAAAGCTGACTAAAGTTAACACTCTACTTGAAGAAATTCAGGTGGTCCCTGCCAACCAATGGAGGTATTAAAAAGTGGCAAGGTTTGCCTTTCGCCTTCGAGGCTTAGGAAACCTAGAGTTTGCTAAGGTTTCCTAAACCTCGACGGTTTAGGAAACCTGGGCATGGTCTTTGATAACACCTTGATTGTTAATGCCTCCATTAGTTGATAGGGACCACCGAAATTCATCATTATTATGTTTTTGGTTTTCCAGGTAGATTTTTATAACTTCATCGGTAACATTTCCACTACTATGAACGAAATATCCTCTTGCTCACAGAGGTCTTCCCCCAAAGATTTTTTCATTTTAGTTGTTATATTAACCGACTAATTGTTACTTGAACTGGAACGGATATCAGCAAGTAAACGTAGTCTTTAGAAACGTACCCATTTATAAAATCTATCTTTATTCTATTACATTATTCAAGGATTACGTCTCTTACAAAAGTAACTATTTTACTTTTGAGTACCTTCTTATAATACTTGGTAATCCAAACGATATGGATATGTATTGAGAATATCGCATGTAAGCCGTGTCTATAATCCATACTTACGTTATAATGCTAAAGTTTTCATCTACAGGTGAGGGTTTTAACCCTCCTAAAAGAAGACGATAATCTTTGCCGATGTTAGTGCTTACTCCTGACTCTTCCAATGAAAGACAGTATTCTATAAAAGGCGGTTAATGTGGTAGTTATATCATTATTGATGTAACATTACCAGACTCTATCAATATGGGTGGCTCGAATGAAATTTTTTCGTCAACGTGGTCGTTATGTTTTCCGTATTATTTCTATACTGTTCCTAGTTACAGCGGGGTTACACTTTTGTAACATGGCAGGTTACTATGGTTGGTTAAGAGGTTTTCCTCAGAATGAACCTTATGTGGATATCCTAACCAGAAGATACTATTTTTTTACTGTAGTATTTTTGGTATTGATGACTACTGCGGTGGTGATTTTCATAAAAACTCTTAAAAAAATTAAGAAGGACAGGATAAACCGCTTGAGAGAAAAACCCTATAGAGCAGATCAAGAGTAACCAGGTAGCAAGCGTAGGGTATGTTAGGCACGTCTGTTTGCGCCATAACGCACCTGTCTTTTCCCATTTTCTCGCTAGTTATTTTTACCTTGTTACCACGCGAAGCAAAGCCCGCGTAGGTTGGACTTCACTTCGTTACCACGCTCCGCGTGGTAATGCCGCCCGGACGCTCCGCGTCCAGTGACCT
>DZAL01000371.1 GCA_022729575.1 Thiomargarita sp. | reverse complement strand
TGAGCATTATAAGTCTCTAACCGATTGGCCGCCGAATAAGTCATCGTCACCGGTGGAAGAGACACTGACTCGGGCTTGGGAAGTTTCTGTTCTTTGAGAATATTCCCCGCCGCATAGTCAAACTGACTAATCAACTCGCCAGGATTATCTTTCTCCACCTGCTGCACCAATTGCCCCGCCACATTATAACGACGACTCATCTGAGTACCATTCGGGCCAGTTTCCGTTAACCGGTGATTTGGAAAGTTGGACTTCGTTCCTCAGTCCAACCTACGCGGGCTGAAACCACTTGTGTATAAGGCTGACCGCGGAGCGTGGTAACGAGGTAAACGCTGACCGCGGTAACGAGGTAAACGCACCCTACGCTGGCGCTCACTCCTACCTACGCGGGTTTGTGTATAACGGTGACCGCGGAGCGTGGTAACGATGTGAAACTTACTATTGGAGTTAATTAACGCTCCGCGTCCAGTGACCTGAACGAACTACCGCGAGTGAATCGCCACGAGGCCGTACTGGACGCGGAGCGTCCCCACGGCATTACTTGGCTCCGCGTGGTAACGAGGTTATTACGGGACGCGGAGCGTCCCCGTTGCATTACTTTGCTCCGCGTGGTAACGAGGTTATGACTACCTAGAGGGTGGGAACTAGAAAACTTCAACCTACACGCGCTCTAGCCGAATTGGTTTCGGCTCTTTAATCCATTCTAACTGCGTGTTCCCGACAATTTCGGAAAACTTTAGAAAAGTTAAATACTCATTTTGGTTAAGATGTTCTACCCGTCGCGCCCGTTTACATATCGAACCAAATAACATATGGCTTTCCAAAATCATCTCTGCTAGAGATAAATTTTGTCGAAGCGAACCGATTTGCCATAAATTGGGAGTTAGTTCCAGATTGAGCAAACGATTAAGTTCCATAATACTTTGATATATAAATAAAAATTGTTCATCATTGAGAACCACCAATTTTCTGACATGCCAATTCCAAATTCTCGCCAAGATTTTATAGTAACGTATCGGCGAAACCACTGTTAGAAACGAGGTTGGGGCAATCAGATTTATCTCCAATCGATTCTCAGGAGAGGATAGATTTTCTACAACCTCCTCCAGAACCTTAATTACCGTCCCTGGCATGATTCTTTCCTCGGACTGATAGAATTGGTATAACATCTGCCATGGCTGTCTTAGAACTCTATCTACTGAAAGTTCTGCTTGTTGTAAATAAACATATAAGCCAAGCGCAAAACTTGGTTGAATCAGAATTTGAGGCATAATAGATTCTTTAATCTAAAAGTGGTTTCAACATACTTACACCTCTCTTTATCTTTCCTTAACCGGAGAATTAACCATTTTTAAGAATTCGCCTGGTAAGAAAGAAGAGAAGGTGTAACTATTTCTAATCATAATCAAGTGCAATTATATATTTGGCAAACTTCATAACTAAAGTGCCAATAGTGCTTCCCTTATTGTTCGTCACTGGAAAATCTATCCCATAACACCAACCACCATGGGCGTGTTACATATTCTGGATTACGTTCACATAATGATAGTGGTTTAGATGTTACAATAACCGCAGCATTCTTTGAGGGTCCAACATAAGGCTGAAGCATTATTTCATCTTCATTAGGATAAGCCTCAAATTCAACATATGCACCCTCACCAACACAACCGAATCTGCGTTTAGGACTATCGGTTCGAAACAGTCTAACTGTGCCAAAAGGTGGTAATTCCACATCTACTCCACCGGTCCGGGAAGGTCTAATGGCACAATTTCCACTAATTCCTACTAAGGACTCAGGAGATGTATGATGTCTTACCCGTATAATTGTTCTTTCCTGTGTTGATGCCTTTTCTAAAGTCAGGTCTGTACGGTCGGCATTAGCTACGGGGGTATCTCCAGGAATAGAAGCAACGACTACCGCACCTCCAGCCACAATCATTGCCTCTGTTACTATCGTTATAGCTTCAATGATAGGGGGAACCATAGGTATAACCCACACGAAGTATCCAGTTGGGTCGATATGAGTGATAGGGTTGCCTATCCCATAAGCAAACCGATTCAACGTCTGTCCCTCAGAAATATTGCCAAGCAATACATCCTGATTAACAAACCGCTTCAACTCCGCACTATAAAACCGTGCCCGCATATAGTACAATCCATTGCCCTCAGTCATCACCCCAAACTTCCCATTAAACAGAAATGGCGTGACCGAAGCGTCTCCCTTCACCAACTCTCCATACGGTCCATACTGGAATCTCTCTACCACCTTTCCAACTTGGTCCGTAATCGCCACGGTAC
>DZAL01000046.1 GCA_022729575.1 Thiomargarita sp. | reverse complement strand
AGAAGATTTTTTGGCAAACCCATCAGGTCGCGGGGAAGACGATTCATATTGTTGGGTGCTAGAAAGCTCCATTCCTGAAACCGGTGCCTTTGCGTCAATGCCATTAAGTTAAGGTAGGGTGCGTCCCACGCACCATTAAGTTGAACCGATTTGACAACTTTTGAAAAGTTGTCAAATCTCACTCAGAACAGATTCACCCAGAACCGATTTGACAACTTTTAAAAAGTTGTCAAATCTCACCTAGAATCTCACCCAGATTCAGGAGTCCAACACAGAGAACCTAGAATATATGCAAAAATTAATCGCCGCCGATGCCTCTTACAATTTTTCAGACTACTTCCGGCTCATCAATTATCCAGATGAAATCCTGACGTACTTCGGTTATAAATTCGCCCGGCAGAAATACACTTTGCCGCAATCGACACGGAAACTGGACCAATTAGAAGAATTGGTCCGGCGCTGGGAAGAGGGATTGCTATATATCAACCTTACCAGCGAAACCGCCAAGCGGGAATTTTTGATTGCCCCGGTACTGTTGGAAGTGGCGCGTTATACCCACGCCAACGTAAAAATCGAATTTTCCTTGAACGTTAACGAACAACTTAAAGGTGTGATAGACTATTACCTGCATTCCCAGGCCAATTTGTTGGTCATAGAAGCTAAAAATAGTGACCTAGAGCGCGGATTTATCCAACTGGCGGTAGAATTGGTGGCATTTGACCAATGGACCGACGAAGACTTTCCGCTGCTGTATGGTGCGGTTTCAACGGGCAATCTGTGGCAATTTGGCATTTTGGACCGACAGCGTAAGCAGGTCATTCAAGACTTCAATCTCTACCGCGTCCCCGCGGACCTGGAAAGCCTGTTGCGAAGTTTGATTGGGATTTTAGGAGAGGGAGGGGGAGAGGAAAGGAGAAGTTAGTGACAATGACAACTGCCTGATGGTTGATTTTACTTGCCAAGGTAGTGAGGCACAAACTGGAGTCCAAATCTTTAGATTTGGGAACGTGCATGGAGTCCAGTGGCCAACCACGTTCCCAAATCTGAAGATTTGGACTCCAGCAGAAATCAGTTTCCAGAAAGTTTCAAACACCTTAACGTTAAAGGAACACCACCATGAAATTAGTAAGAAAAACCGCAGACGGTAACGTTACCGCACTCAAAACTGCTGAGAAAATCACTAAACTCACGTTAGCCCCTTGGAAAGTCTTAATCGTGGACGATGAGACCGATATTCACACTATCACGCGGTTGGCTTTGCAAGAGTTTCAATTTCTTGATCGATCCTTGCACATCCTGCAAGCGATGTCAGGTCTTGAAGCACGAGAGATTTTAACCGCCGATCCTGATATAGCGGTAGCCCTGATTGATGTGGTCATGGAAACCGATGATGCCGGTTTACAGTTAATCGATTTCATTCGCAATCAACTGAAATATTCGCTAATTCGGCTGATTATTCGCACGGGGCAACCGGGCATGGCCCCAGAACGGGAAGTGATTGAACGCTACGATATTGATGACTACAAAAGTAAAACCGAGTTACGGGCGGATAAACTGTATACGACTATGCGTATGGCCCTCAAGTCTTACCATGACTTGCTTACGCTGGATTCCAACCGTAAAGCGTTAAGAAAAATTTTGGAAGCCGTACCAGAATTTCACCATGCTGCTTCGCTCAATCAATTCTATAACGGGATCTTGAGTCAACTCATTGGCCTCTGCAATCTGGGAGAGAATGGTCTGATTGCTACAGTGAGTAGTGGATTGGTGCTCACTGCGGATAATCAGCAGCACCTCTTGGTTCAAGCAGGTACTGGCGAGTTTGCGCAACCCTATCAAAATTCTAAAGTGGAAGCCATTCGCACGATTTGTTCCAACTTGATTCTAGGCAAACCTTCGAAAGCCGCATTGCCCGACAATGCACTGTTGATTCCAATAGAGATCAAGCGAAAACCGATTGGCTTTGTCTATCTTGAGAACGCCAACCATTTGAATCCAGCAGATTTGGATCTGACCCATATTATGGTCAATCAGTGTGCCACGGCTTTAGAAAATTTACAACTCTATTTTGATCTGAAAGAAGCTAACCAGAATACTTCGGACATGTTGAAACGGGCCGAGCTGGCTAATCAGGCTAAAACTGCTTTTTTAGCCAATGTCAGCCATGAACTGCGCACTCCATTGAACGGTATTTTAGGGGCGGCTCAATTACTGCAAATGGATAAAAGTTTAAGTAGTAAGCAGCAACAACAACTGGAAATAGTTGCTCACAGTGGTCACTATTTGTTGACTATAGTGAATGATGTTTTGGAATTTTCTCAACTAGAAACTGGGCAATGGGCACTGCATCCGCGTCGGTTTCGTTTAGACTGGTTTCTGAATGAGCTAGTGAGAGAGTTTCAGCATCGGGCCACGCAAAAGCGGTTAAACTTTTTTTATGAACCGTCACCGGCATTACCCGCCGAGATTGCCGCTGACGAGAAACGAGTGCGGCAAATTATCTTTAATCTGCTTAGTAATGCGGTAAAATTTACTCCACGAGGCAAAATTCAGTTCACCGTCGATTACGTTGCTGAGACCCTGAAGTTTCAGGTCAAAGATACGGGCCTCGGCATTGCACTAGAAAATTTGGACCAAGTCTTTTTACCCTTTGAGTCCCTGACTGATTGGCGCAATAAGTCAGAAGGTGCGGGTTTAGGTCTAACGCTTACTCAAAAATGGGTGACCATCATGGGGGGCGAATTGACGGTTGACAGCACGTTGGGAAAAGGGAGCTTATTTTCAGTCACTCTCAAGTTACCCGCATTTTTCAATAAGACCACCACGCTTTCTCCCCCCCAGTCATTGATTGTGGGTTATGAAGGCCCACGTCGTAAAATTTTGGTGGTTGATGATGGTGAGGAAAGTCGTTTAGTGTTGCTAGAATTGCTCAAACCATTAGGTTTTGAAATGGAAGAGGCCAATAATGGACAGGCCGGGTTAGAAAAATGGTTCGAATTTAAACCTGATTTAGTCATCACCGATTTAGTTATGCCCGTGATGGATGGCTTTGAGTTGATAAGACAAATTAGAAAACAACCCACCTGTCAAACTGTATCGATTTTTGCCTATTCAGCCGCGCTCTTAGAGAATCATCAAAGTTCCAGTGGTTATGATGCCTTTTTTGTTAAACCAGTGTGTTTTCAAGAACTCTTGGACGCAGTACAAAAGCAGTTGAAGTTACAGTGGATAGTTGAGGTCAAGACTCCCGCAGTTCCAACCGAAGAGATTTCTCCTGCGGTAACGACCGACCAGACTGAGTGGTTGGAGTTACTGACTGCGGTGCCATTATCAGCAGAACAAGCCGACATTCTACACGAACTAGGCATGATGGGCGACTTTGAGGGACTTAAGCAGCAAGCCGATGTGCTTGAACAGCAACATCCAGAATGGCAACCTTTGGCGGCATTAATTCGTCAATTGGCTGAAAGTTACCAGTCTGAGGAGATTTGTGAGTTGGTTGAACTTCAGCAATTCCCGCGCGGTACAAAAAGGTAGTATTAAGAAGAGAATTAAGAATATGCTGGTGGTAAAAAAACCAGTGAGGTTGATGAAATTACTACCTATTCCAGCCACCAACCAACTAAGGGACCACCAATAAATAGTTTGTACCCCTACATGGGTAATGCCATTAAGTTAGGGACCACCAAGAAATAGATGGTCCATTTTGGTAGGGGTAATCCCTGGTGGTTGCCCTGACGTGAGCGATTAAATGGAAATTTATTTATTGGTGGTCCCTTAAGCTAAAATTACTGCGTTGGAGTCAAAACCTTCAAATTTGGAAACGCCGTCTCACCTTGACCAGTCTCGTCCAAAGCTGAAGCTTTGGACTCCAATGCTTTGGACTCCAACTGGGCTCAACTTAATGGCATTGCTCGTACACGGGGGCAGGGGTAGGAGGTAACGCCGTGTTCGTGAAATGGTTATTTATCGTACATATATACATGAATACTACTATATAACGTCTCACGGTGAAACCAATTTTTTAACATCCACACCGTTTGACCAGTAATTTGTGCCCGCGCCAAATTTTTGAAAAAAGAATGTTCTACTTCATAATAAGGAATTTTATCCTGTGTCAAATTCCACACTCAATGCGCCTAATGGGATTAATTTCTGGACGGGTATAAACGCCAGTAGTGGTATATTCAATCAATTTCCTCTAAATCCGTATTTTGAGAATTACCAGTACGCCCATTAACCCACTGTAGCACTTCAGTTTTTAACTGTTTACCCGATTTCAGGTACAATACTACCCCATCATCTGGCAACACGATTTTTTCATATTCCTCATTATGACGGATTAAAATGTCTTGCTCTCCAAATGATAGGCAAAGTATTGATGATTTCCAAAATCCTTTTAATTAAAATATAATATATACCTATATAGAAAAATTTTATTTATAAAATTTTGTTGCCTGGAGTAAATGAGCACCCTAGACTCCCAAACTAATCTTGGGAGAGTAAAGAAAGAATACTTTACGAAAGAACAAATTGGAAAGCCAAAAGAGGACCTCACCGTATGAAACGCAGCAAAATTCTAATTATTGACGACGAACAAAGCATGAGAATGCAACTGGAATCCATGCTAATAAGCCCCGATTATGACATCACTACGCTGGCAAATGGCAAAGAATTACTCGCTCACTTGGAGGAACTGTCACCAGATTTAATTATTTTAGACGTGATTATGCCAGAAATGGATGGCTTTGAAGTTTGTCGACGAATCAGGGCACAAAATCAGTTTCAACATATACCGATAATATTAGTCACCGTCATGGATGGCAAAAAAGTCCTGACTCAAGGATTAGAAGCCGGTGCCATGGATTTTCTACAAAAACCGGTCAGCAAACTAGAATTGCAAGTCCGGGTGCGTACCATGTTACGTATAAAAAAGCAGTATGATGAGCTACAAGCTACACTGGAAATGCGCGAAGAATTATCTAATATGATAGTCCATGACATGTCCAGTCCGATTGTCTCAGTCTTACTTCATGCCACCCTGATGCAAGAAAAAATCACGGATCCCGAATTACTCAAACATCTGGAAATGATTTACCTGGCAGCCGAGCGATTAGACTCCTTTGTTAACGACATCTTGATGTTAGCGAAAATGGAACAAAGCAAGATGTTGTTGAATCTAACTCAAACCGACATTAACCAATTAGCGTTAGATGCCGAAAAACATTTTAGCATTATTGCCCATTCCAAAGGCATTAAACTGCAACTACAGTTACCCTCGCCACCTTTAGAAATGCCGGTAGATGCCAATCTATTTCGTCGCGTCATTGCTAACTTACTAGCCAATGCCTTGCAATACTCCTCTGGGAATACAACGGTGACTTTACGGCTACAACAGGCTAAACATATCTTAGATGATAAACCACATTTATATATGGAAGTAGCGGATGAAGGACCCGGTATCCCAGAAGAATATCGTCAGCGAGTGTTCGAAAAATTTGAGGTGGTAAATATGAAACGCAAAGGGGTCGTGGCACAAATTGGGTTAGGATTAACCTTTTGTCGAATGGCGGTGGATGCCCATGGGGGTAAAATTTTTATCAAAACCAATCAACCTCAAGGCTCCATCTTTGTGGTAGAAATTTAACTTTAACCAATTTGACAACTTTGTTAAAGTTAAAGTTGTCAAATTTTACCTCGTCGAGGAAATCCAATATGTATCCGACCCCACTGTTAGCAGATTCCCCCCCACGGTTCACTCCCGCTGGGGACATAGGGACCATCAAAACCACCCGTAGTTTACCAACCATGTACGACTTACCTAGTGAAGACCCGGAGGAACCTGGCTTGCCTGATATTTTTCATAACCTGCAACCGCAATTACTAAGAGAAACTTTTCGTCCCCCCAATTATTTACCAGAACAAATTTTGGTCGCGGCGGATTTAAATTTATACTACGACCCCACGCAAACTGCTTGGCATAAACGACCCGATTGGTTTGTCGTCTTAGGAGTCCAGCACCTATATCATGGTCACGATTTACGATTAAGTTATGTGACCTGGGATGAACGAGTCAATCCCTTTCTGGTCGTCGAATTATTATCCCCAGGCACCGAAGAAGAAGATTTAGGAGAAACCAGCAGAGTTAGTCTCCAGAAACCACCGACCAAATGGGAAGTTTATGAACAAATTTTGAAAATTCCCTACTACGTGGTCTTCAGTCGCTACACTAATGAGGTGCAATTATTTAAGTTGATTAACTCGTATTATCAGACCCAGCCACTCTCCTCACCAGGTTACTGGTTTGAGGAACTACAATTGGGATTAGGGTTATGGTCAGGCCGTTATGACGGGGCGCAACGTTCCTGGCTACGTTGGTATGATAGCGAGGATCAGTGGATTCCGACCCCTGCGGAAGCGGCAACTTATCACCAACAACAAGCCCGGCAGGCACAACGGCAAACCCGACAGGCACAACGGCAAACCCGACAGGCACAATTACAAACCCAACAGATCGAGCAACAGGCGGCGCAACTGAAACAACAGCTCTTACTAGAACGACAACGCGCTGAACAATTGGCAGCTAAATTACGAGCCTTGGGGATTGATCCAGCATAGCTGTAGCTCACACTAAACTGACACTAACCCAATGAAACTTAAAGCCACTCAACTGACCACTCACTTAAAAAAATCCGGCCTCACACCCCTGTATTTACTCACCGGTGATGAACCTTTACAAATGATGGAATGCAGTGATACCTTACGCTCTCTAGCACGGTCTCAAGGTTTCAATGACCGGACCGTATTGACCCTAGAAAAAGGATTTGACTGGAATACTCTGGAACAACACGCTAATACCCTATCTCTGTTCGCCAGTAAACAGTTATTAGAATTGCACTTAGGAGATAAATCACCAGGCAACGACGGGGCTCATGCGCTCTCAGCTTATATTCAGAATTGGCCACCCAATACGGTGTTATTAATCACCACCGCTAAACTCGATGCGACTAAACAAAAAGCTAAATGGTTCACCTTGTTGGATGAACATGGTCTGGTCATTCAAATATCACCGATAGACTTGCCACAACTGCCAGAATGGATAGCGCAACGGTTAGCTAAATATGGCCTATTCGCCTCCCCCGAAGCAATTCAAATCATTGCGGAACGTTCAGAAGGACATCTCTTGGCCTGTGCGCAAGAGATCGAAAAATTATATTTGCTTTACGGCTCTGGCAAACTGGAGGCCACTCAAATTTTACAAGCCGTCGCCGACAGTGCCCGATTTGAAATTTTCGACTGGGTGGAGACGGTATTAGCAGGAGATATTCAACGCGGGGTGCGCCAATTACGCGGTTTGCAAGCGGAAGGACAGCACCCGGTGTTAATCATCTGGAATTTAACTCGTGAAATTCGTAACTTATTACAAATGGCCTTAGCGATGCGGCAGGGGCAAACTCAAGAGCAAGTGTTTAAAACGTTTCGAGTGTGGCAACAACGCAAACCGGTAGTGAGTCGTGCACTGAAACGACATCCCATAGCCCTGTGGCAACAATTTTTACAACAAGCGGTACAAATAGACCGTATTATTAAAGGCGTAGATCGCGGCAACGTTTGGGATGAGCTATTACGACTAAGTGTACAAATCGCCGGAGTGAAATTTGGTAATTGATATATAAGGTGCGTTACGGCGCAAACAGACGCGCCTAACGCACCCTACACTTGCTAGAAAACATGTAGGGGGCGTTAGCGATAGCGTAACGCACCATTTTTCAGGGCAAACCGCCGTTAAAAACACCACCCAGAAAACCAGTAACGAGGGAATTTACCAAAAGGTGCGTTACGGCGCAAACAGACGCGCCTAACGCACCCTACGCTTGCTATGGAAATCTTAAATGCGAAAATTCACCATTTTCAATCCACACCCCAAGGAGGTACACAATGGACATTGCTACTACCGTTTATGAACAGGTTAAAACCATGTCCCAGGCAAAGGCTTATCAAGTCTTAGATTTTGTTCAATGGTTAAAACACCGACCTTTGACCGAAACAGACACGATTACTCTTAGCACCCAAGACTGGACCAGTTTACAAGAAACGCTGTATGTGTTACAAAATTCTTCTCTTATGAAACAAATCGCAAGTTCCCTGGAAACCTATCAGCAGGGGACCGGTTATCAACCCACTCAGGAAGAATTAGATGAGGGCAATTAGTTTTGAAGGTAATACGTGGGAACGTTATGAAGAATTGAGGACTCGTGACAAACGTTTATCTCAAACTCTTTGCCAACTTCTCAAAGAAATGCAACGTGGTGACCCTACCCAAGGCCGCGGTCAACCAGAACCGTTACGATATGGTTTGTCTGGCTATTGGTCGCGTCATTTGTCAGCCAAAGACCGTTTAGTTTATCGTTTTGACGACGAACGAATTTATGTTTTTGCCATTGGCGGACACTATGATGACAAATAAAATAACTTTGACTCTCGTGGGCGCGAGGGGTCAAACCTGACAGTCAGCGTAGGGTGGGCAAACGTCCTTTTGTTTGCCCACCTGTTATCACTACGGTCAATAGTGGTGGGCAATGATAAAACCATTGCCGACCCTACTTGACTAAGTCTCCTGCTACGGCATCTATCATTCTTTAGGAAAATAGTCTTGATACCCCTTGTACTGAAACACGTATCTGCGTGCCCCCAAAACTGTTTTTATTATCAGCAGGGCATCCAACACTCCTATCCCTGTTCCTGTTCCCGGTGGCCCCGGGTCCGTGGCATACCCCTGCCACCCATACCATCTGTGCATCTCGCCATTAATTTTTATGTCAACGTATTGGTCGATTTTTTGTTTGGCCCAATACAATATCATTCCTAACATTGCGTTCACCTGTTCATCTACATTTTTTTCAGGATTGGAATGATATTCATAATATGTTCGTGTTATTTTCTGCTTAAAAAGCCTTATAATATCGTTACCTACACTTTGATCGCCAACATATCTGTTCAGATAAAATGTCAAATAACTAATATCTCCATCGGTCATATCCGTCAACATTCCCTCTCCAAACCAGTAGGCCATAAGGTTTTCTGCTATCTGCTGTTATTTAGAAATTTTGAGTAATGTTGCATTGGTAACCCATAAAACACCGGAGTAAAGGTTTTAGCCGGTGGTTGGCGTACTTGGTTAAATTCTATGCCAACCGTCGCTGGCTAAAGTCTCTACTCCAGTGTTTCCTATCTGTTTAGCATGACTGTTGCAATATTGCCAGCGTTCGTTTATTCCAACCCCGCCATGATTCTGGCCCGTCGCGTGGCACCTACCAAAATAACTTCAGGATCGCAAATGACCTTCACCGGAATAGCCCGGTTTTGGCCGGCAAACTGACCTTCTTTATCGGCAAACGCTTTCATAAACGGGCCATTGCTATCTTTCAATTTATCTAAAATCTTCAATGCGATAGCTCCGCCGACATACACGCCATTGACCGCTAAGGTTCGCAAAGCTAAGTCTCCGGCTTCGGCGCCATAAACCGACAGCAACAAATTTAACGCTTGCTTACAAAGTTCATCCTTATCCGCCATTTCGGGAATTACTAGGTAATCTGGCTCTGGTTGTTGAGTCAAGCGTTTTTTTACTTCGGCTGATTCTTTCAAGCGCTTGGTGTCTCTTAAAAATTCATACATCTTTCCAAGACCAGCCCACGAAATGACCCGTTCCCAACTGACATTAGATAACTGTTTGTGGAAATAGCGTAAAAATTCTATTTCCTCGTCATTACGTGGTGCAAAATTGGCATGACCTCCCTCTGATGGAGAAGGACGAAATGTATCGCGGTCCCAGTATAACAGCATTTCTCCTAGACCGGATCCGGTTCCTAAAATGACGGCCTGATTCCCTTCTTTGGGAGAGGCATCAGGATTAAGGTCAACCAAATCTTGTGAAGGAAGACTAGGGATGGCATAGCCAATGGCAGGCATATCATTGAGCAAACTGATCACATCACAATCCAGTAATTTTCGTAAATTTGCCACGGTGACAACCCACCCCGGTCCCGGCTGTGGCATTTTACACTCTCCCTGAATCACAGGGCCTGCAATCCCAAAACAAGCCACATTAATAGCTTCTGGAGGATTGGATTGCTTTAAAAAAGCATCAATCACGTCTTCCAAACAAGAGTAGCCTTTGTTGTCAATTTTTTTCTTGGCAAACGGTTTCGTTGCATTTCTTTCTTGTGGATAAATCGCCAAGTGGCTGTATGTGGCACCGATGTCGCCTGCTAAAATCATGTTCTGTTACTCCTCATAACGAGAGTTAAATTTAACCCCTGGTTTTCAAAAATTTGGAGGTTTAGCCGCATACCATGCTGCCCCCAATAACCCTACCTTGGAATTGAGAATGACTTTCACCGGAATTTCAGCATTTTGTTGGGCAAATTTTCCCTCCTTTGCGGTGAAATTTTTTATAAAGGTGCCATCACGCAATTTCTCAAGAATTTTCGGCGCAATACCACCACCGATATACACCCCATTGAAAGCCAAATACTTAAGTGCTAAATTACCAGCTTCTGCACCGTAAAGGGAGACAAACAAGTTTAATGCTTGGGTACACAAAGCATCTTCGTTCTTCATTCCCGCTTCACTAATCATTGCTGGGCGTTGGTCTTCCTCAATATCTGAAGTGGGTTTGGCTTCCTCCAAGCGTTCTTTCCAAGTTTCAGATTCTTGACCATAACCCCGGTCTCGCAGAAATTCATAAATTCTGACCAGCCCACTTCCAGAGATAATTTGTTCATAACTGACTTGAGGAAATCTCTGTTGCAAATAGCGCAACAATTTAATTTCCTTCTTCTTGCGTGGTGCAAAGTCACTATGCCCGCCTTCAGAAGGACAAGGATGATATTCCTTCCCATCCCAATATAACATGGCTTCTCCAAGCCCGGTTCCGGCAGCAATTAAGGCTTGATTCCCTACTTGCGGTTTGCCAGAATTGAGTATGAGAACATCTTGGTCAGAAAGTACCTGAATACCATAGCAAATCGCCGGCATGTCGTTGATTATGTTAACTTTCACATGGTGAAGTAATCGACTTAAATGGTCTTCCTCAATCATTGGCCAATGAGGAACATTAGTCATTTCAACGTAATTTTTACCATCAGCATGTTTTTTGATAGGCCCAGCTATTCCAAAACACGCTACGCCAATCTTTTTTTCGTCTTCATTAAGGTTTTGATTTTGCAAGATTTTATCCTTAAAATCAACCACTAAATGTTCAAATGTCTCCGCTTTTTGGCTATCATACTGTTGTTCAGAGACAGAAATCATTTGGTTGCCTTCTCCTCGTTTGAACAGACCCAAACGAGTCGAAGTGCCACCTACATCACCTGCTAAAATCATCATTGGAACTCCTTGGTATGGCCTTGAACCAATAAAGTTCAAGGTCAAGGTTGCAACTCAATCAATCTTCTTGAGGTCTTTGAGCAGTTTTTCAATCTCTGGTAAATAGGTTTTTTTAACCCAACCAACATCTGCTATAGCGTCGTCCGCCGTGCTCACAAAGAAGACATAAAGGGGTTTCTTTTCTCCCAAACGAGTGATTCTCGTCACCCCCTTTCTGAAGTGAAAAGTGGCTTCTTTAAGCCCTACGCCAGATGGGTCCATCTTCTTCCGCAGTTCCTCAAACCGACTTATTTGAACACCATAGGATTCTATATCCACCTTTCGATTCGGGTGCAGGGTACTACTTTTAACTAAAAATGGGTTCGGGTCGTCAGTGATAAGAGTTACAAAAATCGCATCAACTTCATTGTGTTCATCTTGTGTGATCTCATCTAGTGTTCTTTTAAGTTCTTCATACATATCGTATTCCTTTATAGTTTCTACAAAAGTTATTTGTGAAGGAGAAATATTATTTCCTCCCAGTTGTTTGGCAATTTCCTCTTTAACCATACCAGTGTTCCCGGCCAAATCCTGGTCATCGTAATCTTTTGCCTTTATGACAGGTGACTGGGGCGTATCATTATTCGTGACGTATCCAAACACTTTGATAAAGAGGTCTTTTAACACATCTGGTATAAAAAACACGTCATTTCGCTCATAGTAAAGTGCCACATAATTCTTTAAAACACTTTCGGTGGTTGAACCCGAAAATAAATAGCAAACCCCTGCCCCCTCTACCTTAAAGTTTTTGGGTACGTCAAAACCAGAAATCGGAAGAGAGGTTTGATAAATTATCGTTTTCATTGATTAGACGCCCCAATAAGTGCATGGTAGGATTTTTCGAAACTCTTATAGACCTCAAAATCCATAATACGATTCATCAGACCAGCCTTTTCTGATTCTGTGTATCCGAGGAGTTCTGATTGAAACAGGACGGGTACTACGTTTCGTGGACATCCGTCGGTCTCTTGTTTTACTATAGACACATATTGCTGTAAAATTCTAATAAAATAAGCCTGTACCTCTTCTTCTTTTTGACGCGGACTGACTTGTCGCTTTGCCGTTCTTAAGTGTCTTGATATAAAATCCACAAAACCACTGGGCTTCTTTTTGTCAAAGCCTACCAATTTTTTTAAAGGATTGCCTTCTCCAAAAAGGTTCAACATAATATTGTTTGACACCTGTCCCACTGAGTTGGGACTAAACACATGAACAAACGGACTTCTGTTCTTTCCAAGAGAAGAACTATCGATGTTTGCTCCCACATCTTGTACTTCTCTGGCATCGGCATCGTAAGGACTATCACTTTGAATATTATCAAAAAATTCAAATAAATTACTTAATTGTCGATAAACCCAAATAAACCAAATAAATAGCTGTTCCTCTTCAGTGGCAAACAACTCCAATATCGGTGACAAATTTAATCCACGAGGAAACAAGTTACAGTAATGGTAACTGGTATCAATAATCACCGTTTGAATAACACAATTATTAAATCTGCCTTGAAGTTCCTCCTTCAATTGCTTGTGGATTTTGGAAATTAAGTTAAAGAAATTTTCAGGGGTCAAGATCCTAAAAGAATTCATTGGCCAACCTACTAGGTAATGGCGATCACGTACTATCTCAAAATGGAAATCTCCGTCTGTTGACGTAAACTGATTATTTCTATTAGCTTCTTTCGTTGCCACTATGCGACGCAAATCGGCATTCATCCCGTTGAGGTCAAGGACTAGAACAAAAGAATTTTCAGCTTTCTTGCGGTAAGAAGTACAACTGCTATTCAACAACATCAGAGATACTAATGTTTTCCCTACGCCACCTTTGCTACTGGTGATAATGTGCCAATTCATATTGGACCTCTTGTTTTATATTGGTAGTTCAACACGACCACAAATCTTGACATAACGACAAATCTTTAACACAATCCATATAAAAACTCCCATCAGTAACAAAATCGCAACACCTGTCAAGCCAGATAAAAATAGCATTTTCCAACCTTTAGCACTTACATACCCCAACTCCTCCACACCACAATCAATACTTTGACTTTTAGGATTTGATAACGTTGGGTCAAGTTCACTCCCTGTGAATTCACAATCAAACCTCGGCGACCCTACCACTTGTTCAAATTCCACAAAGAGAAATAGCGGTTTCTGACTCTCAAAAGAGAAACTTTTTTGATTAGATAACTTTTCTAATTCATCTTTTGAAACCGTATAGGAATAACCTACCAATTTGGAATTATGCGTTAATAGGATAGGTGTTGTTAAATCATCATACTGAAGTTTCACTTTAGCCGGTGCTGGTGTACGAAACTTTAAATTATCAAGTTGATAAGCTGTATCAGAAATTCCCTTTAGCCAAATGGAGAAAAATTGATTTTCTTGAATATCCTGCTGAATCTCCAAGACCATGCGTTCTTCTTTAAAATAGCTATTGAGAAAGTCAAGGCTTTGAATCAATGCAACAGCACCTATAATAAAACCTACCAAAGAACCTATTAAAGCGGGTGGACTAATCTTACTAAGACTGGTTACTGCATAATAATCAGTGATATTTTTCATAAGTTGCCCATGATGGCTACTGTTGAGAGGGAATTAAACCTTTTATAAAATTAAGGTTTTCATTAAAATAAAACCTTGACAAATTTAACCACTTTGCTACAATCAAGCAGTTTTTTAATCATGTGGATTATAAAGGCTTGCCAACCTTAGTCAACTAGCCTTAATTAGCGATTAGGCTAGGAATAAGTTAGGAATCTTGACTTAAGACTGTTTAATATAGTAAAATTCATATAAAATTGTACGTACCCTCTGGAGTGCAATAAGAATTATTGCGCCGCTACGCGCCGCCAGGCGCAATAATTCTTATTGCACTCCAGAGGAAATAGTACAGGTTCAAAGGGATTTTACTATATGAGAAAATATATCAATCATTATCTGTTTCAATCATGAATCCCTTGGAATTATTAACAATGGGGTGCTGGAGTCCAAATCTTCAGATTTGGACATGCTTTACAAATCTAAAGATTTGGACTCCAGCATTATCCAATTTATAATTTCTTGAACCGTAAAGAGGTCTTTATGTCGGTCATGACCGAAGTATCAACCCCTCAAAAAATATTGGAACTAATTAACACCTTGACTCGCACTGACCAACAATGGATAATGAGGCAATTGAGTCAGTCGCTGGGCCAAGCGGTGGTAGCACCTTTACCAGCACAAACTTCATTAGAAGAAACTTTAGAACTGTACCTGGATGACCAATGTAGTCTGGGCCGGGCGGCTGAACTTGCTGGTGTGACTCGCTGGGAGATAATAGATATGCTGAAAACTAGAAATATTTCGATCCCCGTTTATAGTCGTCGCCGTGCCCCACAGATAGATGAATTAGCTGAACGTCTGGAACGAGTTGGGGTGTTATAGTAAAATCCCTTTGAACCTGTACCATTCCCTCCTCTGGAGTGCAATAAGAATTATTGCGCCGCTACGCGCCGCCAGGCGCAATAATTCTTATTGCACTCCAGAGGGTACGTACAATTTTATATGAATTTTACTATATGTATGAGTGCCGTAGAAAACTTAACTTTAACCAAAACACAATGGGCTGAAATATTTGCTTCTTCAAGTCGTTAATCATGGCTTTCTCTGAGGCAACCGGCGGTACTTGACACTTATTTCAAGTGCCAAGGTTTCCTAAACCTGGGAGGTTTAGGAAACCGAATATTTTACCTACCAACAAAACTAACCAACAAAAAATCTTCACCAAGGTCATCTCAGATGAAAAAATACATCGACGACTCCTTCACGGAAGCTGAATTTAATTGGAACTTAGTCCGACTATACAAAGCCTTAGCCGTAGCAAAAGGAGAGCATCTTACCCCGGTGGAAAAATTGCACTTGCGGGGAATTCTCTGTGGTTATAGTCCCGCCGAAATTGCGCAGCAACTCCATAAGAATATCAAAGGCGTGGAAGTCGATTTGTCGAAAACAATTTATCAATATGTGAAAATTTTGATGAATAAATCTGAATCTGAAGAGGTGAACAATTGGCGAAATATTTCAGAATGGTTAGAACAAGCAGGTTATAAAATTCCTTCGGGTCTTCCCTCTCAACAATCTGCTCCTCCGTCTCAACAAACTCCTCAACAATCCTCTCAACAACCTACTCAACACATTGATATTCATGCACATGGTAAAGCTCAAGTGGTCAATACTGTTTATAATCGCGGAAATTTAGTTATCGACTTTAAAGGACAGATTGATTTCAGAGGGAGATTAATGGTACCCTGGCCGAAGGGGAAGAACGATGAAGACGATGAGGCAAAGAAATCTGACTGAAAATTCCGGTAGTCCCTACCAGCCAATGGAGGTACTAACCGCAATGGTGTATGACGCTTCGCTGATACACCCTACCGCTACCGCCGGGGTCGCCGATTCCTAAACCTGGTAAGTGCTAAGTTAGGTGCTAAGTTTCTTAAACCTTTGAGGTTTAGGAAACTTTGAATCTTGGTAACTCATTGAATTTTATAGGTGCTAAGTTTCCTAAACCTTCGAGGTTTAGGAAACTTTGAATCTTGGTAACTCATTAAATTTTATAGGTGCTAAGTTTCCTAAACTTTTGAAGTTTAGGAAACTTTGAATCTTGGTAACTCATTGAATTTTAAGACCTCCATTATCTTGGAGGGACTACCGGCAGGTCAATACGAAGGTTTCAATTATCTAGGGGCTGGGGTATTATTGTTAGGTACTTGGGCCCTCTATGAATTGATGCAACGTCCACCCACGAGAAATACTCTGAAATCACTATTACCACTGGGTCTCATTAGCTTGGGGTTAACACTATTTGCGGTGAGTCATAAAGTCACTTGGGGCGCAACAGTGCTGTGGGAATTGGACAGTCAATTCGTTGGCCTATTATCGGTGTTTCGCTCATCTGGTCGCTTTTTTGGCCGGTCAATTATGCGTTATTATTTCTTCTTCTCAGCTTATTTATTCGCCGCCATTCTTTCAAATTAGCCTGTTTTTACTTGACGATAGGTTTAGTAATACAAGAAATCGACTTTTATCCTAAACATCAAGTTTATGCTCATTCTTGGCACGGACCTACGGCACCTATTATTTGGAATAATCCGCTCAAATCAGCGATTGGGGAATTTGCGGCACCGCATTATCAACACCTGGTGTTTATCCCACCAGCGGCTTGTGGTGAAGAGGCCGCTCCATTTGGCGCATTTTCTTATTTGGCCGGCAAATACGGCTTAACTATCAATGCTGGGCGAGTGAGCCGAGTCGAAGTGGAAAAAACTATGCAATATTGTCGGCAATTATTTGAGCAAGTGCAAGCCGGTAAATTGGAAGATGATGCCATTTATCTCGTTCATGCCAACTATTTGGAAAATTTCAAAACACAGGCTAAGGTGCCGCTCCGTTGTGCTAAAATTGATGGCATTAATACTTGCGTTACTGAACCAAGTTATCTACCATGGTATAATGATTACCTCGCTTGGCAGAAGAGTTTGGCAAACTAACTAACTCACCTGACGCATAACCACCCCTACCACCACCCCCAGCCCTTAGTAAGGAGGGGAGTGGTCCCGGCCGACTCAGTTGGCGCATACTCCCCTCCTTAACAAGGAGGGGCTGGGGGTGGTTGAAGTTTCGCGAAAGATTTGACAACTTTCGAAAAGTTGTCAAATCTAAAAGATTTGACAACTTTCAGAAAGTTGTCAAATCTAATAAAGTTTATCAACAATTTTCATAAATTTAAAAGGATAACTGATGCACACCTGGTCCTCACTCACCATTGCTATTATTGTTCGTACCAAAGACCGTCCACATTTACTGACTCGTTGCTTACAGAGTTTGGCGGAACAAACACGATTACCGGATGAAATTATCGTGGTCAATGATGGCGGCACCGCAGTAGCAGAGGTGATTAGTCTCTTCCCTAGTTTAACTATTCATCTCCTGACTAATGCCACTAACCAAGGTCGAGCACGGGCCGGTAATCAAGGCGTGCAACAAGCTCAAAGTCAAGTCATCGGCTTTTTGGATGATGATGATCGCTTGTTACCAGACCATTTGCAACGCTTGGAGCAAGCGATGGTACAGTTTGATGCGAAAGTGGCTTATGCTGGCTGTCGTTTGCTGCAACGAGATTTATTGGGTGACCAAGTCATTCTCCAGGAGCAAGCCATTGGTCAATTCAATGAGCCGTTTGAAGCGGAGAGATTACGTTATGAAAATTATATCCCGCTGATTAATTTATTGATTGACCATGAATTATGGGAACAAGTCGGCGGTTTTGACGAAACTTTTGATATTTTTGAAGATTGGGATATGTTACTGCGTTTATCGCAACAAACTCCATTCTATCATTTGAATCGAATCACCACCGAATATGCTATCTGGGGCGCCAATCAAGTGACCCAAGCCTCAGATAAGCAACGGTGGTTGAAGGCTTATCGGCAAATATTATCGAAACATCTGCTCTCGTGGTCGCCAGAGCTACAATTAACTTATTTGGCCGAATATTGGCGCGTTAGTCAAGAGCGACGCGGAATCTTGCAAGAAAGCCGGCAAACGCAACAACAGTTAGAATTGCAATTGTTACAAACGCATCAAACGTTGGCGCAAGTGCAGTCTCAATTCACGCAATCTCAACAAGCGGAGTGGCCACGTAAGTATGAGCAACTGCAAACCGAGTGGACTGGCAAATATCAAAAATTGTCGGAGGAGTATACTCAATCACAAACGACTTGGTCTCATAAATATGAACAATTGCATTTAGAGTATACGAAACTGCAAGCGGATTGGGTGAGTAAGTATCAACAGTTGCAAACTGAATATGCGAAATTACAGTCGGATTGGGTCGCTAAATATCAACACTTGCAAGCTGATTATGCCAAATTGCAAGCGGATTGGACCAGTAAATATCAGCAGTTGCAAGCGGATGCAACCACCATGCAAGCGGATTGGACCAGTAAATATCAGCAGTTGCAAGCAACTTGGACGACTAAATATGAGCAGGCACAATTAGCTTGGACGGCTAAATATGAGCAAGTGCAAGCTGACCAGATCAAACAACTCGCGCAAGTACAAACTGACTGGACCAAGAAATATGAGCAATTACAGTTAGATAGTAAGATTCAAAGCACTAATTTGCAGACCGCTTATGCGCAACAGGAATCGCATTTCAAACAACAACAAGCGGAGTTGTTACAAGCCTTAACCGCCGCGGAGCAACGTTATGCCACGTTGGAAGCGACTTTACAGCAGGCGCAACAACGTGCGAGTCTGGGTCAAGCCAGTTTACATGAAATGCACAAACAGATAGCGATAGGTTTGACGCAAGCTACCATGACGAGAATTTTAATGGCGCAACCGATTATCGTTTATCCTATCCCAACCCCGCCGGATACCTTACGTTCAAATTATGAACGATTAGTAGAATGGTGTGAAATTCGTCAGCAGACTTGGTTAAAAGAGAAACAACAAAGTACCGAAATGGTACAACAGCAATTAGCGAATGTGCAAGCCGAATTGTTGAGTTTACAAGAAGAAAGCACTTGGCTCCGGCAGGCTTTACAAAATGTGACCGAAAAAATGTTAACTTCAAGATGGTTACGCTATAGTGGTCAGGTTAAATTGCTGGACCAAATTCATGTGATGAGCCGCAAATTAGACACTCGTCTCCTCAATTGTTTAAATGTAGCGACACCTCCTCAAATAGTGGTCGAATCTATAAAATCGACCACCTCCACCGAAGTTATGATGACGTTACCACCACCACGGCCCTTGTCGGGTTTGGCCCCGAGTATTATCACTTTAGCCGGTGATCATGTCACTTCCTTGAAAGTGATGACGCATACCAGTGAGCGGGGTAATCAGGCGGTGGCGATTGGGCCTCAAGCAGTGCTAGTCTTTACCATCCATTGTACGGACAACGGTTTTTGTCGACTGGATTTAGCGATGGCCACTTATATGCGCATGAATACGTGTCATCTGCGTCTGCTGATTCGCGACTACCATCATCTCGATGCTCCGCCATTACGGGTCGTGTATGTTAATGCGCTGCGGGTGTTGGATAATCTCTTTCATCCCATCAGCTTTGATCCCATTGTGGATTCCGCCGGGAAAACTTATCAAATTGAACTCGATTCACCGAATGCTGAGGGTGATAATGCCTTGGGCGTTTGGTGTCACGACCAGTCACCTGCCGCCTTAACGGTAGCCGATTCCACTATGGTCGACAGTGGCCAATTACCGGCCATTTTACCTTGTTGGTTACGTGAAGGCTTGTTTGATACGCCGCTGTCCTCTCGTATTCAGGATACTCAATCTCGTCATTGGTTTGCGATCACCGGAGTCAGTGATATATTGAACTTACAAATCTTTTTAAGACGCATTGACCGATTATTAACCACGGCAGGGACGACTGGACAGGTGGTGATTGCGGGAAAATTATCCGCGGTGGTGAAAACCTATTGTCAAACTCAGTGGCCCATGATTACCCTCGTCGACTCTTCGATACTGTTGCCCTGGCCTGAATTATTAACCTGGGTGAAATCGCAATGGCAGCAAGCGTTGACTACAGGTGGAGGCGAAGCTGAGGAGAGTTATCTATGGTTATGTGAAGTACAAACTTTGCCGCCCCTCGATGCCATTACTGCGGTGCAGGCAGTGTTTGCGGACCAACCAACCGCCGCCTTAGTGGTGCCGTTGCAAGTGCAACCTTCGGGTAAAATTAGTGCCGCTTATGCCTTGATTGACCAGTATGGCAATTTAGGTCATGTCCCACTGGGGACTCCGGCTAATCATCCTTATCATGGTTATCGGCGAGAGGTGGAAGCGACCAGTAATGCACTGGTCATTCTCAAACTCAGTGCGCTGGCGCAAGTAGATAGTACCGCGCTCAATCGTTATCAAACGGCTATTTATCAAGTAACGGATTTAATTTGGCAACTGAAGACGCAACAATTGACGGCGGTATATGATTCCACGGTGCGTTATCAAGATGAGAAACCCTTTCAGCCGTTGACTGGACCCGAATATGAGCAAGACCGCCAATTATTTTGTCAACGCTGGCAATCGTCATTACTGGGGCAAGCCGAATTAGCAGGTGAAGCGTTGTTTAATCCGAAGTTGCTACCGACCGTGTTAATTGTGGAAGCGACTTTGCCCACTTATGATGAGGATTCGGGGTCCTTACGATTATTCACGTTGATAAAAATGCTAGTGCAATTAGGTTATAAAGTGACCTTCTTTCCAGACAATTTAGACAGCAATGTTAAATATCGTCAAGCCTTGGAAGCCTTGGGCGTAGAGGTGTTTCACGGTGATTATACTTTGGGGGATGCCCTCAGTTATCGCCAATTCACCTTTGCTCTCGTATGTCGGGTGGAGATTGGTTATCGCTATTTGTCATTTTTACGGCTGATGAGCCCGCAGACTAAGATTTTTTATGATACAGTGGATATTCATTATATTCGGGAGCAACGCCAAGCTGAGATTGAGAATAACCCGCAATTAGCGCTGAAGGCGCAGGAAACTAAACGTAAAGAGTTATCCAATTGTGTGTTGGCCGATTGTGTGCTCACGGTTACGGAAGAGGATGCCCGTCATTTACAACAAGAGTTGCCAAAATTGAATTATGCAGTCTTGCCGAATGTCCATTTGGCACAACCGTTAGCGGAAACTACCTTTGCGCAACGGGAAGGGTTAGTGTTTATTGGCAATTATAATCATCAACCAAATGAGGATGCCGTCTATTATTTCGTGGAACAAGTGTTACCGAAAATTCATGCGGTTTTGCCACAGATGTGCCTGTACGTAGTAGGTAGCAATCTAAAAGAGACGATGAAGCCGTTGGCCAGTGATTATGTAAAAATCGTCGGCTGGGTGGAGCAAGTGGCCCCGGAATTTGCTAAACGGCGCGTGTTTGTCTCCTATTTGCGCTATGGCGCGGGGATGAAAGGTAAATTAGGACAAGCGTTATCATTAGGATTGCCAGTAGTGACGACGAGCATTGGGGCTGAAGGAATGGCCTTGATTCAAGGAGAAACTGCTTTAATTGCGGACGACCCGGACCAATTTGCCGCGGCGGTGTGTCAATTATATACGGATGAGGAGTTGTGGGAAAAATTAGCACGGCAAGGACGAGAGTATATTGAACATCGTTACGGTGAGACGGCAATCCGCGAGCGATTGAAAGTGTTGTTGAGACCGATTTGACCACTTTAGATTTGACAACTTTTTTAAAGTTGTCAAATCTTGGTTTTTAGATTTGACAACTTTTTTAAAGTTGTCAAATCTTGGTTTCAAAGCATGAGTAAAAAATTATTTTAGAGGAGAAATACTTTATGATAAATAGTACTGTGATGAATGAAGGTGCCGGTGGTACCGAGTTGATGACGGTTCCCATTTCTAAGACTGAACTGCAAGCCATGAGTATTGTCAAACGTAATACATTACTGTGTGGCGCGGTGGGAATTATTCCCATTCCGTTGATTGACCAAGTGACGATTGGTGTGCTGTTGGCGAAGATGTTGCATGATATTTGTGCCGTGTATAACGTAAAATGGACTGAGCACCAGGTCAAAACGATAGTAGCGGCCATTTTAGGCGGTGCTCACTCGCAGTGGATTCCAAGTTATGTGCTACATTTGGCCCATCTTAACCAAGGTGCTTTATTGGTTGGTATGACCTTTGCCAGACCTCTGACTTCAGCGGGTTTGGCTTATGCACTAGGAAGTTGGTTTATCTCTCATTTTGAATCTGGTGCTTGGGTGAGAAATAAGGAACCGAAGTGGTTCTAAGAGGGTGTTTTAAAAGCGCCGGCTAAACGTCGATTGTGGTGTACTGTGAGGTATCATAAAAATCAACTCAGTTTTTTAAGAAACTATAGTTTATAATTAGGTTTTTGGCTGAGGCTTAATATTGATAATTAATAAAAACACTATATTTTGCAAAAAAGGAGTTATTATGAGCAAATATACTGCTAATGACATTGCCAATTGATTTCTGGTCACTATTGATCGAGAAGCCGGGGAAACTCTGTCACACTTAAAGTTACAAAAATTGGTCTATTATGCTCAGGTCTGGTCCCTAGCTTTGTTTGATAAGCCGTTATTTGACGAGGATTTTGAAGCCTGGACGTATGGGCCTGCCTTACCTAGTCTTTACCAGAGATTTAAAGATTAGCGTCAACTAGAAACTAAGTTTCTTAAAGAAACTTGGTTTCTCAGCAGTGCTTAAATAAAACCATGGAAGAAACAATTTATCTCCGTCAGAGAATGATATATTGCAAGATAGATTAAAATAATCGTATTATGGTTGTATTCTCGCCAAACTTTGTTATGATTACCGACAAAGATTGGCGACTTCGATTTTTACAGAAAATCAAACCACTGAACAAAATTTATGGATGCACTACCACCAGTCACAAATGCTACCAGCCCCTGGCAATCTCCTAACCCCTATAAACAAAGCGGGTCTTACCAATGTGAACCTATTAGCCTTGAAACGTTGGCTATGATAGAAAAAGCCGTCAGTAATACTCGCCAAGGTATCGTGGGCAATCCATTTAACCCGGATAAATTCCGTTCTCTGTTAGAGGAAGATGAGGAAGAGTGAGTCAATATAAAATTGTCTATATTAGGAATAATCCTCTCTTTTTGACAAATTTTAGCTTAACCCATCTCGCCAATTGAAATTGGCGACCCCAATTTCTACGGAGTAACAAATTTTCGTTTGCCAACCACTGATCGATTAAAATAATTGCATTATGGTTGTATTCTCGCCAAACTCTGTTATAATTACCCCCAGTGGAAATTTAGCCATGATTCATTTACGTTTTGAAGGTCGCTCCTACGATTTTTCACCGCAACAATTGGGATTATTGTCCCACGGCAGGGATGATACGGAGATTAAAGCGCGGATTGCTCAACATTTTGACGTTGAGCTAGGACGCTTAGTAAAGCACACCTTTTCACCGCGCACCCTAACCTAAAAAGCCTACATACTAGCCTAATGGTGAGGCATTTGTTCCAAACAACAAACTAAGAGGGTTCGAATCCATCGTATTTCCCCCGCTTGTTTAACTGGTGCGCGGTTCCTCATTATGTCAATTGGAATGATCCAATTTTAGCTTAACTGTAAACCACCGTGAATGATTCCAACCAACCTGAACTATATGAAATATGGAAGCCAACAAAATTGACACGCTCAAAGCACAAATAGAAACTCAAAGAAACTTACTGAACACCGATAGAATGGATATATCTTTCGGTGAAATCATGAGCATGTATGAACGACAAGAAATTGTGATTAAACCAGCCTTTCAAAGATATTTTCGCTGGGACGAGGAACAAAGAACGCGCTTTATTGAATCGCTACTGCTAGGCATTCCGGTGCCACCGATATTTGTCGCTGAGGATGGAACTGGCGTATGGGAATTGGTGGATGGACTCCAAAGAATTTCAACGGTACTTTCCTTTTTCGGAGTGCTGAGAAGCGAAGATGAAGGAATTAAAAGCAAAAACGGTTGGGCTTTAACCGAAGGTGACCGAGTTGAGGCGTTGGAAGGATTTGATTATGAAACCCTGCCGAATTTATTTCGTTTGAATCTGAAGCGAGCAACGTGTCGAGTTGAAATTATCAGATGGAATAGCAGCTATGATATGCGGTTTGAACTCTTCAATCGGTTAAATACCGGCGGCTCTCCTCTGACCGCACAAGAAATTAGAAATTGTATTTGTCGAGATATTTCGAGCAAATTCAATGACTTTCTCAAGAAACTTGCTGAACAGAAGGATTTTATGGCGTTGATTGATTTGGATGAGGAACAACGCGAACGATTGTATCATGAAGAGTTAGCTTTAAGGTTTATTTCTCTCCACAAGAATATCAAGAAGGTCAGAACCAGTATTGCACAACACATGACTTCTTTTATGAAACTGGCACTGGATGATGATCATTTTGATTATGCGAAGTACGAGAGGGATTTTACGAACGTGTTTGCCCTGCTTCGTCCATTGGGAAGAGACATCTTTCGGCAAGCCGATGGCAAATTTGCTACAGCCCTTTATGATGTCATTACTATTGGTGTAGGAGAGAATTATAGTTACTACAAATCCAAGTCATCAAAAGTGATTTCGGATAAAATTGACCGTGAAGTGCGTACCGATGCCGTTCTCAGAAAATTCTCAAGAAGAGGTGGAAACAATCAAAGGGAAAGAATTATCAATCGTCTGAGGGAAGCCAAACGAATTTTTGGAAAAACATGAGCCATGGGCCTTCTTTGTTAGAACAAGAAATACGATCGGACATTGATGAAAGAAGAGAGTTGATGTCACGAATAGAATCGCTATGTCCGCGATATGCCTTCTCAAAAGACGATGAAAAGTTATTTCTAGGCTATTCAATTCCTATCGTTTATGCCATTTGGGAGGGCTTTATTCAAACGGCCTTTCAGACCTACATTCGAGAATTAAATAAATTGGGACTGACTGTTGATACTGTGTGCAAGCCAATCTTAGTCTATCACATTGAAGCCAAATTTAAACAGTTCAAACAGTATCCCGAAAAGTTCAAGCAAAAAGCATCATTTTTTGACCAACTCAATCAACTTTATACCTCAAAAACCGTTGATATTAATCCAGTCGTCAATACAGAAAGTAATGTTGGTTTTAAAGTATTGAATAGAATACTGGAAGAATTTAATCTTGAAGCAATACCCGACTATCTTGAGCCGGCCTATTCATTATCAACCGAACTTAAACGTTTGCTGGACATTAGAAATAATGTTGCTCATGGGCAAAATTCCATAGTGGTAAACCGAACTGACTTGGAAAGAGCTATTAAACTGGTTGAGAAACTTATGGAGTTAGTCTTTGAAAGAATTATCAGTGGATTTATGAACGAGTCCTACCTCAATTAGATAGGAATGGCACCTTGACCCATTATCAGAACTTAAATTTAATACCATTGCTCAAATGAAAAGTATCCCCCACCCCATTCAATATCAAGGCAGTAAACGCACTTTAGCCCCTGTTATTTTGCGTTACTTTCCACCAGATATTGATTGCTTGATTGAACCGTTTTCTGGCTCTGCCGCAATCAGCATTGCCACCGCCGCACGTCGGTTAGCGAGAACCTATTGGATTAATGACCTCAATCAACCGCTGTCCGAGTTATTGCGACTAATCGTGGAGTCTCCAAAGGAGATTGCTTTATTTTATGGGCAGGTATGGAATGAGCAACATGATGACTCTCTAGCGCATTACTACAAGATTCGCGAGGCATTTAACCGCACACCAGATCCGCGCCTACTCTTATACTTACTGGCGCGATGTGTCAAAGGTTCGGTGCGTTACAATACCGAGGGTTTATTTAATCAAAGCCCAGATAAAAGACGTCAGGGAACTCGCCCCCAAATGATGCGTGACAACATTTGTGGAGTTTCTTTATTGCTGAAAGGTAAAACTAAGTTCACTTCCCTAGATTACCGAGCCATAATGAGTTAGGCACCCTTAATCGTTTGCAAGGTAACTATCCCAAAGCTATTGAGTGGTTTGAGAAAATATTAAACCTAGACCCATCCCATAAACAGGCAATGGATGGATTGGGGATAACTTATCGGGAGATGGGTAACTATCCCAAAGCCATAGAATGGTTTAAAAAACAGTTGGACATCGACCCTAGAGATAAATGGGCAATGAATGGGGTAGGGATAACTTATCGAGAAATTGGAGATCATCCCAAAGCTATTAAATGGTTTGAGAAACAGTTAGAAATCAACCCTAGAGATATATGGGCGATGGATGGGTTGGGGATAACTTATCGAGAGATGAAGAGGTATTACAAAGCTATTGAATGGTTTAAGAAACAGTTAGACATCGCCCCCAAAGATAAACAGGCCATGAATGGGTTGGGGATAACCTATCGAGAAATGGGTAACTATCCTAAAGCCATTGAATGGTTTGAGAAACAGTTAAAAATTGATCACAAAGATGAACAGGCAATGAATGGGTTGGGGATAACCTATCGAGAGATGGGTAACTATCCTAAAGCCATTGAATGGTTTGAGAAACAATTAAAAATCGAACCCACAGATAAATTTGCTTTGGCAGGGCTAACAGCCACCTTTGAAAAAATGGGAGTTACATCAGTGGCAATTAAACCATTGAAACGCCGTTTACAGGCCAATCACAGAGATGCTTATGCCCATTCCCAATTGTGCAAAATAGCAGACCAGCACCTGGCTAACGGTCAATTAAAGGAAGCGCAAAGTATCACCGACTTCCTAAAAAACACTCAAGAGGAATTGCACCAAATAGAGGAGAAAAAACTTTTTCCAGCATCTTCGGATAGGAAAAGAGTCACGGCAGACAGCCAAGAATCTATGGAGGAAAAAGTTAAACGTTTAGAAACCGAAATCAGACGACAAGAAGTGGTGGTTCTTCGGACCCGACAAATGGCTATGGTAGGCATGATGACATCTGGGCTGGACCATGAAATTATGTCACCCTTGCAAGTCATTCTGGGCAATGCACAGAATTGTCAAACACGTATCAAAAGGGGCTACTTGGATGAATCAAAGATTCTGAACCATTTAGATAACATCATCGCTGCCACCAAATGGATTGATAATGTAGTCAACCATTTACACGTCTTTTCAAGGGACCGCAAACCTAATCCAGTGCCAGTTAATGTGAATGTCGTTATTGACAACGCCTTGAGTTTGTTTCAACAACAACTGAAAGCTAGAGGTATTGATATTCAAAAACACCTGGCGGATAATTTACCGTTGGTTAAAGCCGACCAGACCGAATTAGAAATTGTGATAATCAACTTAATCAACAACGCCAGAGATGCTTTGGAAGGACGAGAAGATAAGCGAATTACCATTACGACCCAGCAGGCCAGACAGAGTGAAGTTCAAATTCGCGTTGAGGATAATGGTGAAGGTATTCAGCCCGACCAGTTACCACACCTTTTTGAACCTTTTTGGACTACCAAGGAAAAAGGAACTGGGATTGGGCTTTACACCACTCAACAGATTGTACAGGCGTACAACGGAGACATCAAAGTCTCAAGTTACGTCAATGAAATGACAACTTTTTTGATAACTGTTCCTGGGATACCAGAGAAGGAGATAACTTAATGCAAGCGAGAATACTGATTATTGAAGATGACCAGAATATGGTGTCCGTTTTCCAAGATGGGTTAGAAATGGAAGGCTATGAGGTAGATGTGGCCTACAATAGCGAAGAAGGGTGGGAAAAATACCAACAGCACTACTATGATGTCGTCACTGTGGATTGGAAAATGGGCAAAATGGATGGAGTACAAGTTTTGAAAAACATTAATGACATGCACCCTAATGCGAAGGTCATTATGATAACTGGCTTTGGGGATGTAAAGACTGTCATTGAAGCCCAGCATTATCATGCCTTTGACTGCTTGCAAAAACCGGTGGACATGAAAGTGTTACTCCAAACCGTCCAGGAAGCACTGAAACGCCGAGACGGTGTGATTGAAGCGCTGGAAGAATGGGTGGAAACTCATCCAGAGGAGGCTGATCGACTACAACTGGCCACCTTGTCTAAAACGGGCGAGATGCAGGTATGGTCGGAAAGGCAGGTCTTGGAAGAAATTAAACGTAATACTCCGTTTGGGAGAAAGGAGTATAAAAATCTGATTAAGCTCACCATTGATTTGCTGACACGAGGGAAAGTCAAATCAGATGGCTAACGGCAAGACGATGATTCTCGTGAGACCCCGCGGTGGTCAACCTTATCCAGACCCTACTAGGTCCACCTACCCTTGGGCTTCTCTCATCAAAGAACAATTTGAGGCCCAGGGCTGGCGAGTCTGTGATTTAGGGGAAAACCTGGCGGTGACTACTCAGGTGGAATCCACTTTACAAACCGTCGATAGTACAGTCTTTGTGTTTTATGGGCATGGTTCAGAAGATGGTATGGAAGGTCAAAACGGCGAACCGCTTATTCATCTTGGTAATGTGAATCTGTTGAAAGACAAGATAGTTTACACCGTGGCCTGTTGGACGGCAAAGATGCTGGGTAAAACCGCAGTACCCTTTGTTCGTTGCTATTGTGGCTATGACGACGAGGTTATTTTAAGACTCGATAACTTTTATCTCAAAAAGTTAGGAGAATGTGTCAATGTAGGTCTCTTCGAGATGTTAGATGGCAATACTATTGAACAAGCGCGACAACGAATAGTAGCGGAATATACTCATTGGATTGACTATTTTACGGGCGAAGGTAATATGGGCCTATTGAGTGCCAGATTCGCGGCGAATTTTCGTCAAAATCGTGATGCTTTACGGTTATTGGGGGATACCACGGCAAAATTTTGGTAGTCCCTCCAAATTAATGGAGGTCTTAACATTCAATGGGTTATCAAGGTTCAAAGTTTCCTAAACCTCAAAGGTTTAGGAAACTTAGCACCTACCAGGTTTAGGAATCTGCGACCCCGGCGGTAGCGGTCAATGCCATTAAGTTAAGCCGCATTGGAGTCCAAACCTTCAGGTTTGGACGAGATTGGTTAAGGTAAGACGGCGTTGCCAAAGCTGAAGCTTTGGACTCCAACGCCGTAAGAAAGCTAGGGATAACACCCCTTCGAGGGGTGTTATCCCTTACCTCTAGCCTTAACTTAATGGCATTGAGGCTCTCCGTCGGTGTCTGGATAGTAAATAGGTTCTGGAACTAACACTTGAGAAATAGCTGGCATTTTATGGTTTCTCCTCAAATAGCACAATTCGGGTTCTCACGAGGACCTACAGTTCGACACCGTTGAGTTTCTCGTTTCTACGTTGGTGAATAAATCAATCTTTTAACCACCGCGCTCGAAAACCCGGGTAGGTTCTATACTATCACCAGAAATACCGGGAGTCAAGGTTTAGGCGTTAAGACCTCGGAAGTCTGGACGGACTGAAATTTTAGCTAAGTAGGGTAGTGGAGGTGGTGGGCAACGATAAACCTGTTGCCCACCCTACCTGGCTAAAATTTTAGCTAAGTAGGGTAGTGGCGGTGGTGGGCAACGATAAACCGGTTGCCCACCCTACCTGGCTCGGAAGTCTGGACGGACTAAAATTTTAGCTAAGTAGGGTAGTGGAGGTGATGGGCAACGATAAACCTGTTGCCCACCCTACCTGGCTTGACACCGCCATTGATTTGGAGGGACTACTTAAAATTTTAACCTGGTAAGGAGTTGATAATTTCTAGTAATTTATTAATTTCATTGGGAGAATATATTTTCAACGTTTTATTAGCCAACCGGGCTAACCCGGTCAGGTCGCTATTATTGATAATTTGCTTGATTTCTAAAAAGGCTTCAGGATGAACACTGAAAGAGCGTAAACCTAATCCTAATAATAACCGGACATAACGACTATCACTGGCCATTTCTCCACACATACTAATCGCTTTATTGGCTTTATTGGCTGCATCAATGCTGATTTTTATTAAACGTAAAACGGCCGGATGTAGAGGGTCATAGAGGTAATTCACGCTGCCATCGACCCGATCCAACGCCAAGGTATATTGAATCAAGTCGTTGGTACCAATTGAAAAGAAATCTACTTGAGTGGCAAATAAGTCGGTACAAATAGCCATGGCGGGAATTTCAATCATAGCTCCAAGCGAGACTTGGGGGTTAAACGGTATCGCCCGTTGTGTTAAATCTTCTCCCACTTCGGCAATCAATTTGCGAACTTGTAGCAATTCTTGAATACTAGAGACCATGGGAATCATCATGCGCACTGGACCTTCGGCCGCGGCGCGGAGGATGGCCCGCAGTTGCGGTTTAAATAGTTTCAAATCTTTTAAACAAAGACGAATGGCTCTTAATCCCAGCGCCGGGTTGGTGGCTAACGGTCGCTCTTGACGTTTGCTGTCAATTTGTTTATCGGCCCCTAAATCTAAGGTGCGAATGGTGACCGTACCACCTTTTAAGGCTTTAATCACGCTCAAATAGGCTTCTAGGTGCTCTTCTTCATTTGGCGGTTGCTCCCGATTCATGTATAAAAATTCGGTGCGATATAGTCCAATGCCTTCGCCGCCAACTCGTTTAACGGCTTCCATATCCTCCGGAAATTCAATATTGGCGTGAAGTGTAATGGGGGTACCATCTAAAGTCACTACGGGTGCTGATTTAAGTTTGCCCAAAATCGCACGCTGGCGCTTTTCTTCTTTTTGGCGCTGTTGGTAGTAATGTAAACTGGTGTCATCCGGGGCGACAATAACGATACCACGAAAACCATCTACTATCAGCAAATCATCAGGTCGAATATAACTGCGAATCCGGGAGAGGTTAACTATCGCGGGGATTCCTAAGCTACGGGCTAAAATGGCTGTATGGGAAGTCGCGCCGCCATATTCGGTGACAAAAGCTAGAATCCCATAATGTTGCATCAGCACGGTATCGGCTGGGCTTAAATCATCGGCTACCACAATCGTATCCATAAAGGATTCTGGTGATTCGCTAGACATTTCAGTATATCCACGCAAAATCCGTTGAACTCTAGCAACTACTTGTTCGACATCATTTCTACGCGCACTTAAGTAAGGGTCCTCCATTTGCGCAAAAACTTCTACAATGTGTTCACATTGAATTTTTAAGGCCCATTCGGCGTTGCAACGGTGCTGTTGAATCAATTCAATGGGGGCACGAGTCAACATGCTGTCGTCTAACATGAGCAGATGAGCTTCCAGAAAAGATTCGAAGTCCACCTTACTATTTTTAGGAATTTGGGTGCGTAAGCGTTGCAATTGTGTACGCGCAATGGTTAACGCATTCTCAAAGCGAGCAATTTCTTCATCCAAACTATGTTTAGAGAGCGTGTGTTCATTGACCTCTATTTGATCATGTTTGAGGATGAAAACTTTACCAATGGCAACACCTTTGGAGACACCAATGCCATGTAGGGTTAAACTCACTCTTCTTCTCCGAAACGAGTTTGGACCAGATTAATCAGTTGGGCCATAGCAGTTTCTTCGTCCATACCAGAGACGGTAAGTTCTATTTCAGAACCTTTGCTGGCCGCTAACATCATCACTCCCATAATACTTTTGCCATTGACTTCTCGTTGTAATCGTTTTACTTGGATGTCACTTTCAAAAGCTGAGGCCAGCTTAACCAGTTTGGCAGCAGCGCGAGCGTGGAGCCCGAGTTTGTTGATGATAGTAAGAGTTTGTCTTAACATTTCCGTTATCTGTAAACAACTGGAACTTTAGAAGATTTGACAATTTTCGATTTGACAACTTTTCGAAAGTTGTCAAATCTTGGACTACACTTCAGATTTGACAACTTTTTTAAAGTTGTCAAATCTTGGACTACACTTCAGATTTGACAACTTTTCGAAAGTTGTCAAATCTTGGACTACACTTTAGATTTGACAACTTTTCGAAAGTTGTCAAATCTTGGACTACACTTCAGATTTGACAACTTTTCGAAAGTTGTCAAATCTTGGACTACACTTCAGATTTGACAACTTTTCGAAAGTTGTCAAATCTTGGACTACACTTTAGATTTGACTTAATACCGATAATGGTCAGGTTTATAGGGACCTGCTACTGCTACGCTAAGATAATCTGCTTGTACTTGAGTCAAGGTGGTTAGGTGGGCCCCAACGCGGTCTAAGTGCATTCTTGCTACTTGTTCATCTAAATGTTTGGGCAACACATAGACTTTATTTTCGTAACGGCTGTGGTGTTGCCATAATTCAATTTGTGCCAACACCTGGTTGGTGAACGAATTGGACATGACAAAACTGGGATGACCGGTGGCACATCCTAAGTTGACGAGCCGTCCTTCCGCTAATAGAATTAAACGTTTGCCGTCGGGGAAGATAATATGGTCCACTTGAGGTTTGATGTTTTCCCACGGATATTGACGTAATGAGGCCACATCAATTTCCGAATCGAAGTGGCCAATGTTACATACAATCGCTTGGTTTCTCATTTTGAGCAGGTGCTCATGGGTAATCACGTTGATATTGCCCGTGGCTGTTACAAAAATGTCAGCGGCGGCGGCGGCTTCGTCCATCGTGACCACTCGATAGCCTTCCATCGCGGCTTGTAAAGCACATATCGGGTCGATTTCAGTCACCCAGACGGTGGCACCTAAGCCGCGGAAGGCTTGAGTGCATCCTTTGCCCACATCGCCATAGCCTAAAACCACGCAAATTTTACCCGCAATCATCACATCAGTCGCGCGTTTAATTCCATCGACCAGCGATTCACGGCAACCATAGAGGTTATCAAATTTGGATTTGGTGACTGAATCATTGACATTGATGGCGGGAACTTTTAACATACCGGCTTTCTGCATTTCGTAAAGGCGGTGGACTCCCGTCGTGGTCTCTTCGGTAATTCCTTTGACCGGTGTGAGCAAGTCTGGATATTGCTCGTGCATGATTTTAGTTAAATCGCCGCCATCATCTAAAATCATGTTAGGTCGCCAACCGTCGGGGCCGAAAATAGTTTGCTGAATGCACCACCAAAATTCTTCTTCGGTTTCTCCTTTCCAAGCAAACACTGGAATCTTTTGGTCCGCAATGGCGGCGGCGGCCTGGTCTTGAGTAGAGAAAATGTTGCAGGAAGACCACCGTACCTCAGCTCCTAAAGCAATTAACGTTTCAATGAGGACCGCAGTTTGGATAGTCATGTGCAAGCAACCGGCGATTCTGGTGCCTTTGAGCGGCTTTAACCGGGCATATTCTTCACGCAGTTTCATTAGCCCTGGCATTTCGGTTTCGGCAATCGCGATTTCTTTGTGTCCCCATTCCGCCAGGGTGATGTCAGCGATTTTGTAATCGGGTGTTAACGTGGTAACGGGTTGTGTATTCATTATAATTAATATGTATGTGTTTCTCGAAATAGATGGAAAAAGATTTGATCATTTCACCTTACGCACCACCACCCCCAACCCCTCCTTGGTAAGGAGGGGAGTACGCACCACCCCCAACCCCTCCTTGGTAAGGAGGGGAGTACGCACCACCCCCAACCCC
>DZAL01000227.1 GCA_022729575.1 Thiomargarita sp. | reverse complement strand
TTGTCAAATCTAAACCGAATCCAGATTTGACAACTTTTCGAAAGTTGTCAAATCTCTAAACCGAATCCAGATTTGACAACTTTTCGAAAGTTGTCAAATCTAAACCGAATCCAGATTTGACAACTTTTCGAAAGTTGTCAAATCTAAACCGAATTAACTCATGTACATGCCACCATTGACGGCTATATTGGCACCGGTGATAAATGCCGAGCGGTCATCAGCTAACACGGTGACTACCCAGGCGATTTCTTCCGGTTTGGCAAAACGTCCCACTGGAATTTGCTTGACGAGCTCATTGCGGATTTCCTCCTTAATCGCCATCACCATATTGGTAGCCACGTAGCCTGGCGAAATGGTATTAACCGTCACTCCTTTGCTGGCCACTTCTTGGGCTAACGCCATGGTAAATCCGTGCATACCAGCTTTAGCGGCGGAATAATTGGCTTGACCCGCTTGACCTTTTTGGCCATTGACCGACGAAATGTTGATAACACGGCCATAACCACGGTTTCTCATGCCTTCAATCACCTGTCTGGTCATGTTAAACACACTGTCCAGATTAACTCGTAGCACCGCTTCCCATTGTTCCCATTTCATTTTATGGAAGAAACCATCTTTGGTAATGCCTGCACCATTGACCAAAATCTCAACGGGACCGAGTTTAGCTTCAACTTCCTTGATAATCGCGCCGGCGGCTTCATATTTGGATACATCTCCTTCGGCGATCATAAAGTCGTATCCTTCTTCTTTGCGTTTGGCCAACCAACCTTCACCATCATCTACGCCTTTCAACCAAGTGGCAACGACTTTACACCCTGCGGCGGCGAGTGCTTTACAAATTTCCGTGCCAATTCCTCCCGTACCACCCGTGACTAATGCGACTTTGCCTTTCATTTTAAATTATTCTCCTTATTAAATACTGTGGTATTTGGTTATTCCAAAAATAACACTATGAACAATAGTTATAGACACTACAAAGATTATGTTGCATTGCAACATTGCTATCATAAATCTTGCTATTCCGCTTGTCAACTCTAAGATAGCCATCTCAATGTTTTTTTTCATTCCCCTGTAAAAACAATTTTTGGTTTGGCGTGGCTAAATCCTAAACTTATTCCCCTGGAATATTCTCATTTTTACCCTTACTCCCGTCTTGAGAAGGGGGGTGAAATCCAGGAAAAGTGGCGCGAAAAAAACTTTCCTGCATATCCTTCCAAAGTTTGATATTTTGTTCAGCAATATCTGTCATCAATGATAAGGGATTGTACATTTTTTCCTGTAAATCTGCTTGCTGTTTGGCAAACAATCCCAAACTTCTTTCAAAATAGTTGGTAACGATTCCTTGTAAGGTATCGCCATAAAATCGTATAAGTTGAGTAAGCACTTCACTGCTAAAAATAGGATTTCCCCGCTCTTCTTGTTCCAGAATAATCTGTAACAAAATAATACGAGTAAGGTCTTCTCCAGTTTTGGCATCCTGAATCGTGAAAGAAATATGCTGTTTGACTAAATTTCTGACATCTTCTATGGTAATGTAGCTACTAATAGTGGTATCGTACAAACGACGATTGGGATATTTCTTAATAATTCTGGGTTCAGTCAGGGATTTCATTAGTTTTAATTTAAAGCAGTTGATAATAAAAGAATTTTTAAATGAGAACAACTTTTCCACCATACCTCTTTCTCCCCTCTTTGCTTTGGAGTCCAAGACATGTCTTGGACACCGGAAAGATAGTGGATGGTTTTGGGCCACTAATCCCACCGGCCCAAGTTCGCACAATACTGAAATGCTTCGCTATCTGCCACCCATCCTAACACTCGTTGTTGATCAACTGCCGACATTTGTTGTTTCCATTTATTTTTCATCGCGGCCGGATTACGAACTACGGAAAAATAAGAATTAATCCCAATCTCACGCCAACCTCGTGGCGGCGGCTCGCGACTTAAATTTTCTAAAAAAGAGAGCGTTTGTGCGGTCAAATCCAGTTTAAAATGTTCAAACACCTGCCGCGTCAATTCCTCGGGCCGTTGACACAGGTTTTCATAAATGACTATCAGCGCATTAGGATGACTCTTGGCCGCAGCTATACCCTGTTCGACATCTAATCGCCATAATAAAGTTTCTTTATCTAAGGCCCCTAACTTATCCCACTGCGTAGTTAAACGTTCGGCCAAAACCGGGTCATGTTTAATCAGCAATTTATCTAACACGGTGTGCCGTCCTATCGGCATGACCCCGGCTCTTTGCCCTTCTACCGTGGAAGCCACCACACCACAGGGATGACGCACTAGATAAACCACCTTCATAGTAGTCCGTGCCAATAAATTCTGCATCATTGGCTCCATGGTAACCTCTTTAAAGACCAAAGGAGGAGTATTTCGCGGTGAATATAATTTTTTAAACAAATAACCCAAAGATTTAAACTGCAATCCCGCCGGACGTAGCCAAGTCTTACCCCAGGTCATTTCATGAATTTTAGGAAAAAAGGGAGGACGGTCAATTTTCGGATGGGCAGGTAATAAAATTTTATAAACTTTGGCCAGATCAGATTCAGTCAATTGTTCAGATTCTAATAATTCACGGGCTTCACAAAAGGCCGGATATTCTTTTAACCGGTGAAAGGGTTCAAATCTATACGCTACTTGAGGATGTGTATTGAGAATGGAGCCTAGCCAAGATGAGCCAGAGCGATTCGTACCGAAAATCCCCATCAAATTCTGATTAGTTAAAAGTTTTTCTTTATTTTCCATAGAATTAAAAATTAAGAATTAAGGACGTTTCGGGAAAACTTTCCAAAAACACAAGTGTAGGGACAGGACCTCGCCTCGTCTCTACAGCCCATAAAAATTTAGGTGAATAATTTTGCATTTTAGCATATCATTATGAATTGACACAATCATCTATCAATTAAATCCATTAAATAAATTAGTGTGAATTTGTGTTAGGAATGCCATTGCTAGAAGACAGTATAACAAAATTTAAGAAAAATTAAAAACTTTACGTCAACATAATTAAGATGGAAACTCTAAAAAACCATAAATTGCAACCGCAATATCTTTTGTTTGAAACTTTATTTGAAAATGCTTCTGATGTGTGGTGTAAATTGTCAACGGCGGGCCGTTTTTTATACCTATCACCGGCCTGTCTTCGTTTATTAGGTTATCGACCTGATGAGTTGGTCGGCCATAATCTCTATGAATTAACCTACCCCAAAGACATTCCGTCACTGCAATTAATTCAAACCTCAGTGTTACCACAACCGGCAACGCTGTACTCTACTAAATTCCGCTTTCACCATAAATTAGGTCAATATATCTGGTTAGAAGCACATTACCAGTGGGTAGAATCTAATACGGCAGACGGTAATTGCCAAGAAATTTTAGCATTGTTTCATGCCGCCACCGAGCATAAATTACCGGTAGAAGTGGTCGTTCAAGCAGCCCATGAACAATTGCTTCTAGTTTTAGATAGTTTGGATGCGTTGATTTACGTAGCAGATATAGAAACTTATGAAATTCTCTATATGAATCAATTTGGACGACGAGTATTTGGGGATATGGCGGGGAAACCATGTTGGCAATTATTTTTAAAAAATCAATTACGACCCGACTATCCTTGTCCGTTTTGCTGTCAGCCTCAAACACAAATTAACTCTCGCTCGACCAATATTGAGACTAAAGTTTGGGAATGTTATAGTACTTATACCGAAAAATGGTATTTAGTTCATGCCCGTACTATCCATTGGGTCGATGAACGTTTAGTGCGTTTAGAAGTCGCTTACGATATTACTCAACGAAAACAAACGGAACATTCTTTACGACTCAGCCAACAACGTTACGCCTTAGCCGTAAGTGCCGGTAAAACCGGCGTGTGGGACTGGCAAATTTATACCAATGAAATTTATTTAGACCCCAGTCTAAAAGCCATACTCGGGTATACTGAGGAGGAATTACCTAACCACTTAGAAGCCTGGATGGCACTGATTCATCCAGCCGATATTGAGCAAGTCCGTAAAGCCTCCAGTGAATACTTACAAGGTTTACGTTCCCATTTTGAAGTGGAGCACCGTTTATGGCATAAAGATGGCCGCCTACGTTGGATGATTGTCCGCGGCACCGCTATGTATAATGAACACGGTTATCCCTATCGTCTGGTTGGCACTAACACCGATATTACCGAGCGTAAAGCCGTGGAGGAGTTATTACATGAGCAAGACCGCTTACTCCGCGGCGCCACGCAAACCACTCATTGTCTGTTAACTTTACCCAATAACGACAAAGCGATTAAAACCGCCTTGGAAATGCTAGGACATATTACTGCGGTGGACCGAGTCTATCTCTTTGAAAATCATCTGGTGCCCAACACGAATGAAGTTGTTATCAATCAACGCTTTACCTGGGTTAATGAGAAATACAAACCTTATAACACGCCACATAAATTACAAAACTTGTCTTATACTCGTTATTTACCTGACTGGTATGAAATACTGAGTAATTATGAACCTATCGTCAAATTAGTCAAAGACTTACCGCAACCGACCCGCTCCTTATTAGAATTTTACCAAGTCGTGTCGATTTTAGTGGTCCCCATTCACTTCAATGGCAAATTCTGGGGCTTTTTGGGCCTAGATGACTGTCATCGTGAACGTCAATGGAGCCAATATGAAATTTTCATTTTGCGAGTCGTTGGCGATAGCATCCGCGGCGCGTTGGCACGTCAACAAACCAAAGATTCATTACTGCAAAGTGAAGCTAAATTTCGTACTATTTTTGAACACAACCGAGACGCGATTTTAATTATTGACCAACAAGGAATCATTCGTTTGGTCAATCCCGCCACCGAATCTTTATACAAAGCCCCGGCCGGTGCCCTCATTGGCCAACCATTTCCCTCGATGGAAGCAGTCGGTAAACATAAATCGGAACTTGAATTTGTCGACTATGAAGGGCAATCACATTATGGCGAATTACAAGTCTCTGAAACTCAATGGGAAGGGGAGACCGTAGCGATTGTCTCTTTACACGATATTACCAAACGCAAACAAGTAGAAGTCGAATTGCAACGTGCCAAAGACACCGCGGAAACCGCTAATCGTTCGAAAAGTCTCTTTTTGGCGACCATGAGCCATGAAATTCGTACCCCCATGAATGGCGTGATTGGGATGACTAATTTATTGTTGACCACTCAATTAACCCCCCAACAACACCATTATGTCAAAATGATTCATAACTCCGGTCAAGTCCTCCTCACCGTCATCAATGACATTTTGGACTTTTCTCGAATTGAAGCTGGCAAAGAATTAGTCTTAAGCCTCAGTGAATTTGAACTACGTACCGTCATAGAAGACGTGGTGAATCTATTCGCGGTGCCCGCACAACACAAAGGACTTGAATTACTCTGCCAACTCCCCCCCCTCTTACCCGAAAAATTATACGGCGATGCCAGTCGGTTACGCCAAATCCTCAACAACTTACTCAGCAACTCCATCAAATTTACGCAACAAGGAGAAGTCTTCTTACGTCTATCGATAGTACAAGAAAATTCTAGTAATATCACTTTGCTGTTTGAAGTAAGGGACACCGGCATTGGTATTACCGACGAAGTGAAAAAACGACTATTTCAACTGTACTCTCAAGCCAACCACGCCACCACCCAATATCACGGCACCGGTTTAGGACTATTTATCTCTCGACAATTAGTGTATAAAATGGGAGGCGAAATTGACCTCGACAGTGAATATGGTAAAGGCACCACCTTTTGGTTTCGCTTACCGATAGCAAAAGTTCAAACCCCAACCAGTGAAATGTCAGCCACGTCTCCCCCCAATAGTTTACCGTTAGCTGATAAAAAGCTACTCATCGTCGATCACAACGCCACCAGTCGTCAAATTTTGTTACTCCAAGCCCGCCAGTGGTCCATGCAAGTTCAGGCGGTTAGCTCTTCCGCGCCCGCCATGGATCATTTATTTCATGCCTTAGAAATGGATACACCCTACGAAATTATCCTCATCGATGCCAACTTGCCCCAGCGCGAAGGCATTTCTTTGCTCCATAAAATTAAAGCCGAACCACGATTCAAAGCACTGGCGGTGCTCATGATGACCAACTTACAACAATCGCTAGAATCTCATATTACCCAACAATTGGCAGGAGTCCTCCTCAAACCCATTTTTCAGTTGAATTTGTTAAACAGTTTACTCACTGCTATCGACCAATCAACCATCGATAATATCAAGCCTAATCAACGGAATTACCGTGCCATACCAACACCGCGTTGGAGTGTGTTATTAGCCGATGACAACATGATTAATCAAGAAGTAGGGCGAGAAATTTTGCGTTCACTGAGTTGTCAAGTACATCTGGCCAACAATGGTGTAGAAGCGGTTCAAGCCTACCAACAACAGCCATTTGACTTGATTTTTATGGACTGCAATATGCCAGAATTAGATGGTTTTGCCGCCTCTATACAGATTCGACAATATGAAGCTAAACAAACGGACCAGTTTCATATTCCCATCATCGCTTTTACTGCTGATGTCATGCCTAGCACGCGAGACCGTTGCCTCGCCGTTGGCATGGATGATTACTTAACCAAACCTTTAATTTTTGACGATTTACACAAAAAAATAGAACGATGGTTAGGTACACATGACAGTAGAAATCCAGAACTTCAGAAATTAAAGCGAATTCCGCCGGCCCAGACCAAGAAAATAATTCGTCCTCCAGTGACAGTCGCCTCCCAGGCAGTTGCCAATTTGAATAGCCCATTGGAACCAGCAGTCTTGCAAGAAATGCGAAATAATATGCAAGGACGTGATGTCAAATGGATTATTACGCTGTTTTTACAAGAGTTACCCAATTATTTAGGCGACCTGCAAACCGCCATCAACCACGCTGATGGCCAAGCACTATATATGGCGGCGCATAAATTCAAAGGTGCCACTTCTATTTTAGGTGCTCATCGCGTCGTCGCGTTATGTAAAATTTTAGAGCAATTAGGCCAGGAAGGAGCGCTGGCCGAAGCGGCCGAATCACTGGCGCAAATGCGAATCGAATGTGAACATTTGTTACAATACTTAGTTTCTTTAGATAATAAATAACTCACCTTACGCACGGTTAACTCAACCCCCCCCTGCCCCTCCTGGTTAAGGAGGGGAGTAGGCGCCAACTGAGTTTTCTCGTTCCCACGCGCCGGCGTGGGAATGCCGTGGGCGCAAAACGCGCCTGCGTTGCGGGAAAGGGACGCTGGCGCGTCCCTACGACATTCCCACGCCGGCGCGTGGGAACGAGAAAACGAGAAATAAAAATATGATAACCTATCAACTCATTCCGCTTCAAACGTTACTCACCCAGTTAACACAAACTCGTTTAATGGGACCAGGGCAACCTTTGATTTATCAAAATGCCACGCTTACTTTACAAGAAGCGGTAGACCCTAATCGCTTAATTCCGGCACAACGCTATGTGTTAGCAAGCGATTTTCAGATGATTGAACGATTATATTCAACTTTTCTACAACAACACGCCCTCAATATTTTTGCGCTAACCGGCGGCCTCTGGTTTTGGCCCGCTCCTAAAGATTTGACAACTTTCGAAAAGTTGTCAAATCTAAAGCCTAAAGATTTGACAACTTTCGAAAAGTTGTCAAATCTAAAGCCTCCGGCCAACCCCAAAGAATCCACCGCCGAAAAAATTGCAGGAGCGATTCCACTAACCCCGCCGATTATTGAAGAATCAACCACCCCCACCGGTGATAAAATTTGGTTAATCAGCGACGGAATGCACCGCATTTATACCGCACGTAAACTAGGTATTCCGATAAACATCATTCTAGTACAAAACGTTCCCCCACAATACCCCTATTATGCCTACCCGTTGGCTAACGGCTGGAACGAAGTCATTGAATTAACAGAAATACCCAAAGGATTTCACAAAAAAACCTATCGAGAAAAAAACTACAAAGACCTATTTAGAAACTATAATGAAATTTTCCCAGGCATTCAAAAGCGCAGAACCTCTTCTCACCCGCTTTCCTAAGCCTTCGAGGCTTAGGAAAGCTAAGTTAACACTCACCTTACGCACGGTTAACTCAACCACCCCAACCCCTCCTTAGCTAAGGCGGGGAATATCCCCTGCGATTTCCGTGATGCTACTCCCCTCCTTACCAAGGAGGGGTTGGGGGTGGTTCTGCTCGTTCCCGCGCCGGCGCGTGGGAACGAGATAATTTCCCCGTATTTTCTTTCGCCCCTCTCCCTCTGGGAGAAGGGCCGGGGGTGAGGGAAAATACCTATGAATATCACCATAAATAACCTAAAGGAGCAAAACATGCCCGTTTCATCTAACCCAGACCGTAACCTAGACTACCAATTTTATTTCCTATTTCGCACCTATTGCCCGCAAGGTGAAGACAAACTTCCTGAACCCTTTCAAGAATTTGGTAGTCTGCAAGGGATTGGGATTCGTATCGACACTGATAAACGCTTATTTCGACGCAATGCACCTTCCCAAAAACCATTAGCGGAGTGGCAAACACAGTTGAAAACCGCCTGGGACGATATTTGTCAAACCTACAGCCACGCCTTTAATTCCCAACCAACGTTACCACGAGCCGTTAACTATTGTGAAAAAGCCTTGTTGGGAATCGCTTTGGTCTTATGGGATGAGTCACTAGACCGACATGAAGTTACAAAGCTCCGCTTGGTACTCCTGAAGCTTTGTTACCAACCTGGACCATCTATTTTTTCTGGCACTTACCGCTTGATAAAAATTGAAACAGTCTATATAAGTACTGAGGCAGAAATTTGGCGGTATTTTCCCTCACCCCCGGCCCCTCTCCCAGAGGGAGAGGGGCGAAAGAAAATACGGGAAATTTCTGCTTCGGTACTTAATTAGTACCGACATTACTCCTCTATAGATTTGGAAGAATTGTTATTATGAACTGGCAAGAAGTCTGTGAACACCCTAATTTACGAAATTTACCATTTAAAATCGAACTTACTGAAACCGGTCAAATTCTCATGTCTCCTGTTAAAGTTTCTCATTCTGCTTATCAAGGAGAAATGATTCGTACCTTCCCTAAAACAGGTAAAGTGTTAGCGGAATGTGCTATTGCCACCCGTCTTGGTACCAAGGTTGCCGATGTTGCCTGGGTTTCCCAACAACGATTCAAACGCCTCAAACATGAAACGGAATGTTCCATAGCACCAGAAATCTGTATTGAAGTTTGTTCCGCCGGCAACACCAAGGCCGAAATTGAACAAACACGGACTCTCTATTTTGAACAAGGGGCACTGGAGGTTTGGGTCTGTGACCAGATGGGAGAAATTCAGTTTTATAATATTAATGGAATCTTGGAAAAATCACGATTATTTCCTAAGTTTCCCCAGCGGATAGAGTTATAATCGAACCCAATGTCCGTCAAGTCAGGCAGGCGTAAATTGGACTGCGGCGGTAGTTATGACCTGTTCAAGAAATTCAGAACTTGGCTACGGGGGAAAAGACAATTGTCTGAATCAGAATTTGCAGAATTTTAGAATTAACAGAATGGAATCGTTCGGAAAATTTTCAAATTCGGTTAATTCTGATTCTGACCATAAAATAAACTTTGCTGACGACGTGGCAGATATAGTAAAATCCCTTTGAACCTGTACTATTCCCTCTGGAGTGCAATAAGAA
>DZAL01000370.1 GCA_022729575.1 Thiomargarita sp. | reverse complement strand
AATTCTTATTGCACTCCAGAGGGTACGTACAATTTTATATGAATTTTACTATAATTATGCGGGAAAGGGATGCTTGCGCGTCCAGACCGCTAAGTTTCCTAAACCTTTGAGGTTTAGGAACCTTGGAACCTTGGTAACTCATTGAATTTTAATAACTCCATTAAAGTGACTACCCATTTATTTAACAGTGGTGATGAAATGTGGGAGGTCGCGCCGTCAGGACTGGCAGTCCTCAAAGGACTGCCAGTCCTAGATTATCACCCAGATTTCATCACTCACTACCTATTTAACTACCATTAGAGGCACAAACTCATGAAACATTTAATCAACTTCGCGTTTATTTCTACCACCGTCCTGGCCAGTAGTGTCGCTCAAGCCAATCCTCCTGTTATCGATTACCAATGGGCCATGTCACCGGATGCTTGTCTGATTCGCGCGGCCGATGCCATGAAAGCAGTCAGTTTTAAGCGCAGTGGTGCTACCGACTCTGAGACTGAAGTGGTTGGTTTTAAAGGAGAATACAAAGGTGTTATCGCTTGCCTTGGGGAAGGTTCAGAAATTGCCGTGTTTATAGTGGCAGGACCCAACTATGAACAAGCAGAGACGTTAGCACTCAAAATGAAAAATAATTTTTTAAAATGACCTTACGCACGGTTAACTCAACCACCCCCTAACTCCTTTTCTCGTTCCCACGCGCCAGCGTGGGAATGCCGTCTGAACGCGCCAGCGTCCCTTTCCCGCAACGTTGGCGCGTGGAAACGAGAAGAAACCACCCCCAACCCCTCCTTGTTAAGGAGGGGAGTACGCACCACCGTAGTTGCAGGGGATACTCCCCTCCTTAACAAGGCACTGCCATTAAGTTAAGCCGGCCAAAGACACCTTGAAGATCTAAAACCAGACCTTCAAGGTTAAAACCTGACCGGGGGGATTCCTTAACTTAATGGCATTGTCCTTAACAAGGAGGGGCCGGGGGTGGTTAGGCGTAAAGTAAGTAACTTCATTAATCAACCATCAACCTAAAAAGAGTATATTTATTGGACACTTGGCATATTATTTTATTAGCAGTCATTCAAGGATTGACTGAGTTTTTACCTATCTCCAGCTCGGCCCACTTGATTTTGTTACCAAAATTGATGGGCTGGCAGGACCAAGGATTGGCGGTGGATGTGGCAATGCACATCGGCTCGTTAATGGCTGTGTTGTGGTACTTTCGGACCCAATTAGGGACGTTATTGGTTGCCTGGTGGGAATCATTGCGCTCACGGCATTTAACTTCAGAAAGCCGTTTAGTCTGGGGAATTATATTAGGCACTATTCCTATTAGTCTCATGGGACTTATTGTGGTGTTAACTCACTTCAATGATTATTTACGCTCACCGTTAAGTATTGCCTGGGCCACCTTGATTTTCGCGGCTTTATTATGGTGGGCCGAAGTAGTGGGCAAACGAGAGCGGAATGAATACAGTTTAACTTGGCGTGACCTCATGTTGATAGGATTAGCACAAGCATTAGCGTTAATTCATGGTGTTTCGCGCTCCGGCGTAACCATGACCGCTGGTTTATTACTAGGATTACAACGCCAAGCGGCGGCGCGTTTTTCCTTTTTATTATCCATTCCGGCCATTTTATTAGCCGGGACGATGGACGCGGTGATGATGATAAAACATCCCCCGGCCATCGCTTGGTCCGATTTATTGATTGGCATGGGAGTTTCCGCGCTGGTCGCTTATCTGTGTATCAAAATATTTATCAATTTGTTAGATAAAATTGGCATGTTACCCTTTGTGATATATCGGTTTATCCTTGGCCTGGTGTTATTAATATGGGTAGTGTAAACTTGGTTACTTTGCGTTATCGATGGGTATGGTTAGCAATAGGCTGGAGTTTAGTCATAGCCTTAATTATCTCTTCTCTAATTTCTCTGCCACCGGCGACTGACAGTTTATTGAAGTTACCGTTTGGCGATAAAATAGCTCATGCTGTTGCCTATTTGGTGATAATGGGATGGTTTGCGCAAATTTATCACGCGCCGCCCACGCGCTGTGGATATGTGATAGGTTTTCTGTTGCTGGGAATAATTTTGGAAATTTTACAAGGATGGGGCGGCTTTCGGGTAGCTGATTGGACCGATGTGGTGGCCAATAGCCTGGGTATTGGGATCGCCTGGATTCTCACCAGAGGTCGACTGGCCCTGTGGTTGGTGTATATAGAGAGCAAGATTTGACTGACTCACCTTACGCACTGGACAGCTAAGTACTGAAGTATAAATTTTCTTGTATTTTCTTTCGCCCCTCTCCCTCTGGGAGAGGGGTCGGGGGTGAGGGAAAAT
>DZAL01000045.1:30216-33690 GCA_022729575.1 Thiomargarita sp. | reverse complement strand
GAGCTTTGATAACTCATTGAAGGTTAACACCTCCATTGGTTTGGAGGGACTACCAGTTATCCAGCCAAATAAAAGAATGTTGGCGAAATTTTGATAGAGTAGACTCGTTTTAGTTGACTTCGATTACTAGAAGGATTATTATGTTATGAGTAATATCAAACCAATATTACTATATTTTTCAATAATTAAAATTGAGGAGTTTATTTATGATGAAGAAATTTACTATGATGATGACACTACTTTATTTGTTAAGTAGCCCCTTGACGTTAGCCGCCGAAATGCCCCTTTCGTTGACGGCCACTGACGGTACTGGGTTGGAACTACAACGCCTAGAAGCTAGAGTCGTTTTAGATGGTTTGTTAGCCTTTACTGAACTAGAATTAGTGTTTTACAATTCTGAAAATCGGCGCCGCGAAGGACATTTTCAAATCGTGTTACCAGACCAGGCAACGATTAGTCGGTTTGCCATGAAAATCGGTGAAGAACTACAAGAAGGAGAAGTGGTAGAAAAGCAATTGGCTCGCCGTGCTTATGAAGACTTTTTACATCGGCGACAAGACCCGGCGCTATTGGAAATGGATCAGGGTAATCGTTTTAATGCCCGAATTTTTCCCATTGAACCCAAAGCGGAAAAGTTATTATTGCTCTCCTATTCACAACGCTTACTGGATGATTATGTGTTACCGCTCAACGGGTTACCGACACTGAAAGATTTGTCCATCAAAGTGTTTTATGATAATGCCACCTTTCAGCCGAAAACTACTCAACTTGGTCAATTAGCCGCCACCGTCTCCAAACGAGAAGTGTTGACTGTAGAAAAACGTGATTATCGACCTACCGATGATTTTCGAATGCCTTATCAGCCGCGTCAAACCAATCAATTAGCGATGCAGCATGAGCAGTTAATAGCAACTAAAGTTATTCCATTTACCGAAACTGATACTAATGATACCACCGCGGCCACCCGGTCGATAGATAATCTAATCGTCCTCCTAGACACTTCCGCTTCCCAAAGTCCGTTTTTCAGCGAGACCCTGCAACGATTGGAGACGTTATTACCGCAACTACGGGCAAAAACCGTACACTTTTATACTTTTGACCAAGAGGTCATCGCAGTCGGTACCGCCACCACGGTAGCCGAGCAACGCCAGCGCATACAGTCATTGCGGTCTTATCCAATTTTAGGGGCTTCACGCTTGGATACCCTCGTTTCTACCTTATCACCGCTCATCAAAGTACCAACGGCGAGATTATTACTCATTTCTGATGCTGTGGTCACGGCAGGAGAAACTTCACCTGCGGTGTTAGCTCGTCAGTTTAAACCATTGCCTTGGTTAACCCGATTGGATGTCTTACTACCCTCCTATCATAGCGATAAAACGTTGGCACTGGCGTTAGTTAAAGCCGGTCAAACCGCGGGGATGGTCACGACTTTATCCTTGAGTGAAACTCAGTTAGTGTCCAAATTGACCAGTCCAGTGTATACCGATATTCCGATCACTATCACCGGCGCGAAATGGTTTTGGCCAGAGCGAGTAGAGATGCTTCAAACTAAGGAGCCATTGATTATTTTTGCGGAATTGAACCCCGACCAACGTGAGATAGCGATTCAGATAGCCGGTAAACATTTAATGGTGACGGCGCAATCAGCCAATCCAATTTTGCTGAAACGGGAATGGGTGAAAGCGCGTCTGGATAAACTATTGCAGTTGGAGGATACTGCCAGTGAGGCTGATTTAAAGAGTGCATTTCACCACGAAATTATTAATCTATCAGTGCAAGAACGAGTGCTGTCACCATATACCTCGTTATTGGTATTAGAAACAGAAGCGGATTATCAACGCTATCAAATTGACCGGCGGAGTTTAGCGAATATTCTCACGGTTGGCATCGATGGTCTCACCGTGATTAAACGGGCAGGTCGCGGTGCCGTCGAGCCACCCCCACCACCGGTCATCGAAGAGCGACCGTTACCCATGAGAAAGACGGAGACGAAAAATCGGCCACAACCCAGCAATGGCGAAGGCACCACTGGGTCGGCGTTGCCATCGCCCGCTCCCACCGTTGCCATGCGCTCGCGGCAAACCGCTACCGAAATGGGCCGCGCTGATATGAAGGAGAAAAAGGAGAAAGCTAATATAGAGGAGCCACCAGTGAAAATAATCGCACCGGAATCAGAGGTAGCGGAACCAAAAGATACCAAGGTCACGGAAACCGCGCCAATGGAAACGACGACCGCGAATGTCGTCGCCGCACCCGCTCTGCAACTGGCCGCACCGGCTGAAATGCTGGTAAATAAACCGGTTGATTCTACCGCTGAGACCGAAGCCGACAACCAAAAGGAATCGGTAGCTGATGAGGCAGTACCTGAAGCACTAATGGCCAGTCCTCAATCGAACGAAGCCGTCGCGGCACCGGCGACCGCCATGGACAATGACAGAGCGATGGCAGTTGAGAGAGCGGCTGAGGTTGTTCAGCCGATGCAGGCGGCGGAAATGCGCATTTCTGAAACTGCACCCGCCAACGAGTCAACCGTTTCTCCCTGGACTGGACGCTATGCCGAATTTCGAACTCTGCTGGACCGCGGCGACCTCAAAGCGGCCGGTAAGTTAGTGCAAACCTGGCGACAAACTGATTTATCAGAAGTGATGGCATTAATCGCCTGGGGAGAATGGGCCGAAAAAACCGGTGAGTTAACTCAAGCGGCGCGTGCTTATGGCTCGTTAATTGATTACTTCCCCGCCCGGGCCGATATTCGTCGCTGGGCCGCTGAAAGATTATTAGCCAGTCACACCGCAACTTGGTTAAGCATCGATAGCCTAAAGACCGCAGTGACTCAACGCCCGGACCATCCTTCAGGACATTATTTACTGGCCATGGCATATTGGGACGCGGGTCAAGTGAAGGCCGCGATTGAGACTTTACAAGCGGCGTTGCAACGTCAATTTGACCCCCGCTTTGCCCAAATTACTCGTATTTTGGAGGAGACGTTAGCGTTGTTATTGACCACCTTATCAGACCGCCAACAATTAGGGAAAATTTGGAGCGGGCAATCGTTTCATTGGGAGAAAGTGTCAGCACCGCAATTACGTTTTGTGATGATGTGGGAGACTGATGCCAATGATGTCGATTTTCACCTCTATGATGGCAAACAAAATCATGCGTTTTTTTCCGAACCCATGTTAGCCACTGGTGGCAATCTCTACGCGGATATTACCACTGGCTATGGACCTGAATGTTTCACGATTCCTTCGCCGTCAGCGTTTCCGTATAAGATTCAAGCAAATTATTACAGCATGGGGCCGATGGGCTATGGTATGGGAATAGTTCATATTTTGCGTTATCAACCGAAAACCGGTGTGCAATCAGAATATCGTCCTTTTGTGGTGATGCAAACTGGAGCCACGGTAGAATTGGGAGAGATTAAGCAATAGATTGGGGTTTAGATTTGGGTTTAGATTTGACAACTTTCAA
>DZAL01000045.1:20250-30116 GCA_022729575.1 Thiomargarita sp. | reverse complement strand
AAAGTTGTCAAATCTGGGTGTTAGATTTGACAACTTTCAAAAAGTTGTCAAATCTGGGTGTTAGATTTGACAACTTTCAAAAAGTTGTCAAATCTAGGTTTGGGGTTTAGATTTGACAACTTTCAAAAAGTTGTCAAATCTGACTCTGGGTTTTATTTTTTATTATTCATAATTCATAAGGAGACTAAATGAGATATTTATTAGTAGGTTTAATTTCACTATTTTTAGCCAATGTAACGGCCCACGCCGAAATTATCGGTAAACCAGTAGAATACACCGCCAAAGGTGTCACTTTAAAAGGTTATTTAGCTTATGACGACAGTATTAAAAATGTCCGCCCCGGTGTTTTAGTGGTCCATGAATGGTGGGGACACAATGAATATGCACGTACTCGTGCCAATATGTTAGCTAAATTAGGCTATACCGCGTTAGCAGTGGACATGTACGGCGATGGCAAAACTGCCAATCATCCCAAAGAAGCGGGGAATTTTGCCAGCGAAGTAGCTGGTCATTTAGACGTGGCCACCGACCGATTTATGGCCGCCATGACCTTTTTAAAAACACAAACCACTGTCGAGCCCAGTAAAATTGCGGCCATTGGCTATTGTTTTGGCGGAGGCGTAGTTTTAGAAATGGCCCGCGCTGGCATCGATTTAAAAGGAGTGGCCAGTTTTCATGGCAGTTTAGCGACTAAACAGCCAGCCGCAGTTGGGAAAATCAAAGCTAAAGTGTTAGTCTTACACGGGGAAGCCGATGCTTTGATACCGCTAGAGCAGGTAGCGATATTCAAACAGGAAATGCAAAACGCCAAAGCCGATTTAACCTTTGTCGGTTATCCTGGGGTTAAACACAGTTTCACCAATCCCACGGCGAATGAGTTTGCCACTAAATTTGATTTACCAGTGGCTTATGATGAAAAGGCCGATAAGGAGTCTTGGCACCGGTTACAGGTATTTTTAACGCAAATCTTTAAATAAACGGGGTAGTGATGCCATCTGGGTGGTGTTTGAGGACTGCCAGTCCTGATAGTGCCATTACCCACATTGCATCACTACCAATCTAGGAGCCAAGGTGCTTAAATTTCACCGTATCTAAGTTTCCTAAACCGTTGAAACTTAAGAAATCTTTGGTAAACTTAAGTTTCCTAAGCCTGGCAGGCTTAGGAAACTTTGACCTGTGATAACCCATTGAATTTTAATACCTCCATTGGCTTGGCTGGACTATCCTATAATTACTCAACTATGAAAACTTTTTTCACTCAACTTTTCCGTGACTTCCTCATTATTATCGTCCTACTTATCCTCTTCGGAGGAAGTTTATTCGCCTATATGATTTATACCTCTACTCCCTCGTTTCAAGGTCCACCACCGGCACTCACTCTTGATGAACAAGCAGTCCTCACTCGGTTAAAAACCCATATTAATTTTTTGGCTCGTGATTTCAGAGGCCGCAATAACTTTTTTGAAAATAGTTTAGACCCCTATAAAAATTATCTCATCGACCAATTTCGCGCACTGGGCTATACCGTATCATTGCAAGATTATCGGGCCGAAAGTGAACTTTATGCCGGCACCGCGCAACTGGTTACCACCGAGCAAGGAGGAGAACATTATAGCAATATTGTAGCGACTCGGTTAGGACTGCAACAACCTACGGAAATTTTGGTGATAGGCGCACATTATGACACCATTCCTACTTCGCCCGGTGCCAATGATAACGCTTCTGGAGTGGCCGCTTTGTTAGAATTAGCTCGCCTACTTCAGACGCCAACATTCGCCAAAACTCTCCGTTTCGTCGCCTTTGTCAATGAAGAGCCACCGTTTTTTCAAACCGAAGCCATGGGCAGTTTAGTCTATGCCAAACAGTGCCAAGCGCAAGGAGAATCGATAGTGGGTATGATGGCTTTAGAAACCATTGGTTACTTCACCGATACGCCCGATAGCCAACATTATCCGCCGGGGTTAAATTTGTTCTACCCCACTCAAGGTAATTTCATTGCGTTTGTCAGTAATCTCTCCTCGCGGGATTTTTTACATCAAGCGATTAACGCTTTTCGACAACATGCCAACATTCCCTCTGAAGCCGCCGCTCTACCGGCGTTTATTCCAGGGGTCGCTTGGTCGGACCATTGGTCGTTTTGGCAACAAGGTTATCCCGCAATAATGATTACCGACACGGCTCCTTATCGTTACCCCCATTACCATAGCTCAAAAGATACGCCCGAGCAATTGAATTATGAGTCGATGACACGGGTCGTGATGGGGTGCCAAAAAATGATAGAAACTCTCAGTAACCCGACTCTCAGTAACCCATGAGCCAGGTAGCCAGGTAGGGTGGGCAACAGGTTTATCGTTGCCCACCGCTTTGAACAGTGAATTGGTGGGCAAATAAACACTGGCCCATCCTACCTAACTATCACTACCCTGTGACAAAGCTCCGCTTTGTACTCCTGGTTATGTAAGTACTGAAGCATAAATTCGGCGGTATTTTCCCTCACCCCCGGCCCCTCTCCCAGAGGGCGAGGGGTGAAAGAAAATACCAGAAAATTTCTGCTTCAGTACTTACCACGAATTTAGAAATAAACCACTAACTCCATGAAAAAAGCATATTCCTATTATAAATCAGAAGATTTGGCATTCTTGGGACTTTCCGTGATTGGTGGACATTTATTCGGACCGATAGTGCCGCAAAATCCATCGCCCTGGCTGTTAGAGACTTTTGCACTGAATCGAGAAATACCGCTGAATTCAGAAAAAGCGAAATCAGAATTGTTGATTACACCGGTGTTGGTAGAATTACGCAAACAAAACCCAAAAAAATTCACTTTTTTTTCAGGTTACCAGTTTGATGTGGATACCAGCAGAGGATTAAAAGGTTTTTGCGATTATCTCATTTCTACTCGCTATAATGCGGCTTTCCTGGTAAACCCCATAGTTGCGGTGGTAGAGGCCAAGCAAAATCAGGATTTGTTTGATGCCAGTCCACAGTGTATAGCTGAGATGTATGCGGCAAAGTTGTTTAATGAACAGGCGGGCGACCTGCAACCCTATATTTATGGTGCAGTAACCAATGGTTACGAATGGCTGTTTTTGAAATTGGAGAATGATACCGTAGTCATTGACAAAGAACGTTATGGACTTAAAAACCTGCCTGAATTGTTAGGGGTCTGGCAGTTAATAATTGATAGTTTTTCTGATTTGGTAGGAGGCGTCCCACGCACTACTTAGGCACGATACGGGTTTCCATAAGGAATTATTTCAAAAATATGACCATTGGGAAATATGATAACCCAATCTTGTCTAATCGAGTATTTTTGGAAACCGCCTATTATAGGCGAAATTCGTAGTTGCTTGTTGAAACTGTTTTCCTGGCATAGTCAACTACAGCGGGAAGCCAAACCGCGAAAAGCCAAAACGAGCCAGCTACGATTAACCGACCGACAACTGCCGCAGTTATGGATAGTTACCACGTCCCTGCCAGAGTCGTGGTTAAACAAAGGTTTACCGTTTCTTCAACTCACCGAGGACCGCGACGGTGTTTATCTATTCGGCGGGGAGTTGTTGAAAACAGCGATAGTAGTGATTGACCAATTACCCTTGACGGCAAAGACCGTTTGGCTACGGTTGTTAGGTCAAGGGGCGGCCCAAGAAGCGGCGGTGGAAACGGTGCTAACAACGTTTAGCTTTGTACTCATGGAAAGTTTGTCATTGAAACTATCTGCTATCAATCATCTACTTATTTACTACGTACTATAATGTCAATACTCACTTATGCTGATTTACCCTCTGCCGCTTTAGAAACTCTACTATCAAAATATGGTTTAACTATAGTCCTCATCGATGGAGCAAAACCCATTCCAGGTAGCTTTTGGGGAGATAGTGAAGCTGGCTTAGTGGGACACCAATTGTATCTCCGTCCTGACACGCCTATTCATTCGGCTTTACATGAGGCTAGTCATTACGTCTGTATGGATTCGACACGCCGTCAGACGCTGCATACGAATGCGGGAGGAGATTATCAAGAAGAAAATGCGGTTTGCTACTTGCAACTATTGTTAGCGGATTATTTACCGATGATGGGTCGAACACGAATGTGGAGTGAAATGGATGCTTGGGGATACTCATTTCGTTTGGGCTCCAGCCAACGCTGGTTTGAACAAGACGCACAAGACGCACGTGAGTGGCTGTTGGCATACCAATTGATTGATAATGACAACCGACCCACTTGGCGGTTGCGACAGGAATAACCAGAGTAATTGGTCGCGGTTAGACCTCTTCCGTAACCGCGGTTGGATTAGAATGAGAAGGCGTAGCCACGTTCACTGGAATAACACAGGGAATGTAGGCGGTAAACGTGCTCCCTTTGTTTACTTCGCTGGTGACCGTGATATGGCCGCCCATCATTTCACAATAATGTTTGCAAATCGTCAATCCCAAACCAGTGCCTCCAAATTCTCGGGTATGCGAAGTATCCGCTTGAATAAAAGGTTGAAAAATGATGTCTAATTGGTTCTTTGAAATTCCGATGCCGGTATCAGATACTTCAAAGATTATCCATTCTGGAGTACGTGTTACGGTTAACGTAATCGGTCCTTTTTTGGTAAATTTGACTGCATTACTGAGCAGATTGAAGAGTATTTGTTGAACTTTGACCACATCCATTTCCAGTGAACCAATGTTAGCTGGACAATTCAGTTTAAATTGATGTTTACCATCGATTAAAGAAGGACGAATAACCGTTATCACGTCTTTGACTAAATTGGAGATGTCAACTTCCAAGAGACTTAAGTCCATTTTGTCGGCTTCAATTTTGGTAATGTCTAACACATCACTGATGATTCCCAATAATTGTTTGGCGGATACTTGAATTTTAGTCAAATCAGAAATAATAGTTTCATAACCGGAGTCAGTGGCCTCTTCTTGTACTAAATCGGTATAACCAATGATAGCGTTTAGCGGGGTGCGCAATTCATGACTCATATTGGCCAAAAACGAGCTTTTCGCGCGATTGGCGGATTCAGCGGCAAATCGTGCTTGTTCACTTTCTAAATTCAGTTTTTTCAATTCAATCATGTGCGCTTGCAGTTTTAAATGTGTATTCACTCGCGCTAACAATTCTTCATGTTGAATCGGCTTAGTAATGTAATCCACCGCACCTAAGCTAAAACCTTTCACTTTATCAACGGTATCAGCTAACGCGGTCATAAAAATGACCGGTATATCTTGAGTCTCTTTTTGACTTTTTAAAATTCGACATACCTCGAAGCCGTCCATTCCAGGCATCATTACATCTAGCAAAATTAGATTCGGTAAAGTACGATAAATAATTTTTAAAGCTTTTTCACCACTGGTGGCAAACGATAATTTATAACCTTGATTAGATAAAATTTTATGTAACACGTCAATATTGGCAGGGGTGTCGTCCACCATCAGAATTTTAGCATAGCGTAAGTCAATCTCACTATGGGCCATAATTATTTGTCTCCTATGTTGAAGATTTTAAAAATAAACAGACTGCGCTTTTACCCCTCTGGGCCATCACTGGTAAGTACCGAAGCCAAAATTCTGCGGTATTTTCCCTCACCCCCGTCCCCTCAATGCCATGTTAAGCCGTGTTGGAGTCCAAAGCTTCAGCTTTGGCAACGCCGTCTCACCTTGACCAGTCTCGTCCAAAGCTGAAGCTTTGGACTCCAACGCCGTAATTTTGGCTTAACTTAATGATATTGCTCCCTGGCTTCTCATTCATGGCTCTCTTTCAGGGAGTGAGGGAGTGAGGTTGGGGGCATGAGTAACTCCACTCTCCATTCCAAACGGTGTTGAGATAACGCTCGTAACCGCCGTCGATATAATTCTTCTCCAATCGCCTCGCCTTGAAAACCGGCGGCTAAAATTTCGGCGACGGCCACTGGTTTGGTGTACACTAAAGCTCGGCGAAATAATTCCGCTTGTGGATAAGGTTGCTGTTCAAAATGGTAACGACCTCTGGCATCCGCTTCACAAGCTAATAAGAATTGGGCAAACCGTTGTGGACGACGAAAGGCATCTAAATGTTGTAAGGTTTTTAGCACAGTTTTGGTTTTCAACTCAAACGCGCCATGACAATGCGTGTGATAACGTGCTACTAATACCGCTAATTCACCATAATGGTTAGGAATGCGATAACGTGTACATAAGGCTTCGATTAAAGGCACTCCTAATGCTTCATGGTTAAAATGATGGGGCCATTGCTCTACCGGGGTTACTCCTTTGCCGAGATCATGTACCAAGACTGCAAATAATACCTGAGTGTCCTCAGTCAATCGCCGCGCTTGTTGTAAGCATAACATGAGATGCTCACCGGTGTCAATTTCTGGATGATACTGAGGAGGTTGGGGTATACCAAACAGGCGATCAATTTCTGGAAATATTCGCGCTAACGCTCCACAATGACGCAATATTTGAAAAAATAAGTGTGGATAAGGCTCTCCCAATGCTTTCACCGTTTCTTGCCAAACCCGCTCGGCTACTAAGGCATCGACTTCACCATTGATTACCATCGTCTGCATTAAAGCTAAGGTCTCCGGTGCTACTTGAAAATTCCAGCGGGCCGCGAAACGTGCTACTCGCAAAATTCGCACGGGGTCTTCCACAAAGGCGGCTGACACATGTCGTAGAATCCCGGCTCGAAGGTCGGTCTGTCCTTGAAAGGGGTCAATTAAACGCCCGTCACGGTCTTCGGCGATGGCATTAATGGTCAAATCACGTCGCTGCAAATCCTCTTCTAAGGTGACTTCAGGGGCCGCATAAACGTCAAAGCCGGTATAACCAGGCTTAATCTTCCTCTCGGTGCGAGCCAACGCATATTCTTCACCGGTGAGAGGGTGTAAAAATACTGGAAAGTCTTTACCGACTTGAGTATAACCTGAGACGGTCAGTTGTTCCGGCGTAGCGCCGACGACTACCCAGTCTTTATCTTTACAGGGTCTTCCGAGTAGTTTATCACGTACTGCACCACCGACTTGGTAAATTTGCATAAGGGTTACCAAGATTTGACAACTTTTCGAAAGTTGTCAAATCTAAGGGGCGTTAACCAAGATTTGACAACTTTTCGAAAGTTGTCAAATCGAACCGTTGTCAAAAGATTTGACAACTTTTCGAAAGTTGTCAAATCGAACCGTTGTCAAATCGAATACTAATCTTAACGTCCTGCATAACAACGCCACTGCGAATACATCAGTGACTTGCCGGCTAATGGCGAAAAATATTTTGGCATCACGGCTTCGATGGCATGAGGAGCCATGCCAAATTTGGCAAAATCATTTTCACTACAGATGCTAGGTACTTGAGCAGATAAATAATTATCTATGGAATACGGTTTGCCAGGCACCCATTCCATTATTCGCGCCACCAGTTGTGACCAATTGTCTCCTAACGGAATAATCAAACGTTTGACTTCCATCAATTGAGCCAAATATTGTACCAATGCTTGTAAAGTATAAATCTGAGGACCACATAAACAGTAACGTTGTCCAATATGTTTCGGTTCTGCCAAAGCCTGAAGCATGGCGACCACGACATCTTCCACCCACACTGGTGCCAACTGTGCGTTGGCCGAGGGTAACATAAATAAATAAGAAGGTACTCGCAGTAGGCTCGCAAACCGGTTAAACAACGAATCATCTTCACCAAACATGACGGCAGGACGAAAACTGGTCACCTGTAAATCTTTGGCCGCATGAAGTAAATCTTCTCCCTCGCCTTTAGTCCGTAAATAATGACTGTTACCGGTTTGAGCTTCCGCGTTTAACGCGCTTATATGCAAAACTCGTTGAATCCGATTGACTTGACAGGCCGTGATTAATTTTTGTGGCAATTCGACATGCGCTCGCCGAAACCCTGCGCCATCATTACCATTTTCATTGAGAATCCCTACTAAATTAATCACCGCTTCACTACCAACGAGACTATTATTTAATTGAGTTTGGTCATACATGTCGGTGGTGACTAATTCTAAGGTCGGTAATACCAACAGTTCACGATGTCGCTCTCGTTGCCGGGTTAATACTTTTACTCGCCAACCGTTTTTTACTAACCGACTAGCCAGGTATTTGCCAATAAATCCGGTGCCCCCTAATAAACAAATTGTTCGCATAAGTTTTTTCCTTAATATATTGTAATTTCTATTATAATATCATCATTATAATCATTTTATTCCATCAAGGTTATTAAAATTATCACAAAAAATTTAAACAACCTCGCAGGGGCGATGATAGTAATACGGCAAAGAGTTATTACCATGATTAGAAGTGGTTTAGATTTGACAACTTTTCGAAAGTGGTCAAATCTTTTAGTATTCTACCTAATTACTTAAAAATTGACAATAGTTGCTTGACATCCCCATACGGTCTCGGTAGTATCCAAGACTAAATTTTTAAAGGAAACTTTATGGCAGAGCAAACTTTGCACTTACCTTTATGGTCAATTATTCCCTTTATTGGCTTATTACTAACTATTGGCATTATGTCCTTTATTGCCACTAATTTTCCTCATCACTGGATAGGAAAACTCTGGGAAAATAATTTCAACAAATTGATAATCGGATTACTTTGGAGTACACCGGTTATCGTCTTGCTATATTCCTTAAATCTGTGGCAACCATTATGGCATAGCCTACACGACTATTTTTCCTTTATTGTGTTGTTACTAGCCTTGTTTGTTATATCAGGGGGAATTTACCTAGAAGGTGATTTAAAAGCCACGCCAGTAGTCAATACCAGTTTTTTAGCCATCGGTGCTATTCTGGCCAATGTCATCGGCACTACGGGTGCCAGTATGGTACTGATTAGACCTTTTTTAAAAACTAATTCCGACCGACAACGGGTCGCCCATTTACCGGTGTTTTTTATTTTTAGTGTCAGCAACATAGGAGGTTGTCTGTTACCGATTGGTGACCCGCCCTTGTTTTTAGGTTACTTAAAAGGAGTGCCCTTTTTTTGGACGCTAATTTTAAGTTTAGAGTGGTTAGTCGCCATTGGTTTATTACTGCTCATCTTTTTTATCTGGGACCATCTTCAATATCGTCAAGAACTTGAAGTCAGTTTAAAACTCAACCGACAACACTATGCCCCATTAAAATTGAAAGGCAGTGTCAATATTCTCTGGCTGTTGGGCGTGCTCTTGGCAGTCATTTTTATCACCCCAAATCAATTGACTAACTGGGGATTGGCCGAAGGTGGGTTGAAGTTTTTACGTGAGTATTTGATGTTATTCATGGCAGGAATGTCACTCCTCACTTCACCCTTGTCTGCGGAAACTCGACGCAAGAATAATTTTACCTTTGCGCCCATTTTGGAAGTCGCCTATTTATTCATTGGTATCTTCATCGCCATGATACCTGCTTTGGAGATTTTACAAGTTAAAGGGGCGGAATTTGGAATCAGTCAAGCCTGGCAATTTTTCTGGTTATCTGGAAGTTTGTCCGCAGTCTTAGATAATGCGCCCACCTACTTAACTTTTTTATCAGTGGCTCAAGGAGTCACCGTGGCTAATCCTGAGGCATATACTATTTCAGCGGAATTAGCCCATCTTGGGATACCCACAGAATTTCTGGTTGCCATCTCCTTAGGCTCGGTGTTTATGGGAGCAATGACATATATTGGCAATGGACCGAACTTTATGGTTAAAGCGATTGCGGATGAATGGGGATATAAAACACCGGATTTCTTCACTTATATTTTTAAATATTCGATACCCATTTTGATTCCCATTTTTCTGGTGATTACCTGGCTCTTCCTATAATCCAGATATAATCCAGATTTGACAACTTTCAAAAAGTTGTCAAATCTAAATGTCCAGATTTGACAACTTTCAAAAAGTTGTCAAATCTAA
>DZAL01000045.1:4818-20150 GCA_022729575.1 Thiomargarita sp. | reverse complement strand
GTTGTCAAATCTAAATGTCCAGATTTGACAACTTTCAAAAAGTTGTCAAATCTAATGTCCAGATTTGACAACTTTCAAAAAGTTGTCAAATCTAAATGTCCAGATTTGACAACTTTCAAAAAGTTGTCAAATCTAAATGTCCAGATTTGACAACTTTCAAAAAGTTGTCAAATCTAATGTCCAGATTTGACAATTTTCAAAAAGTTGTCAAATCTAATTCAAATCTAATTCCAGATTGAATACCATTAATTTTTTTAACATTATAAATTCGAGTTGAAACTTTAAATTGACCTTGTATTCTCACAAAGTTATACTTATCGTCTTTTAACTATGACCTAACTTAATCCAGAGAAAATGAGCAAGGCCCCTATTTCTGAGTCTGCGCAAATTCCCTTAGATACGGGAGTACATAAAATATTAGCGGTCCAAGCTATCTTAGTCACCATGGTCACCTGGACTTTTTATGGTTATCAAGGACTATTAGCAGCTCAAGCGGCTTTATATGGCGGCTTAATGGTTATGTTTAATGTGTGGTTGATGGATCGTCGGCTAAAAAAGGCCGCAGAAATTGCCATAAGGCACCCTAACAAAGAAGTCTATTTATTTTATATAGCCGCCATACAACGATTTTTATTGACATTAGGATTATTTATATTAGGTATGGGTGTATTAGCCTTGCTCCCAATTCCAATGGTAGTTACTTTTGGTATTGCACAAATTGGCTACTTTTTTAAGAATTAAGAATTGAGAATTAATTATGTACTTTAAATTCAATTACTTTAACTTGACCATTAAAACCTAATGCTATTTTTTTGCAATTATCATAGCATCTATTTTTATTATTATTTATTTTTGTTATAATAAGATTGTTGCACTGTAGCAAAAAATTAACTCAGCTTATAATCTTTAACCAATTTCTCTTATTTTCAATTATTTTCAATGGAGTAACCAGCGTGACCGCAGAACATGGCGCAGCTACGGGACCTTCTGCCGTAGAGTATATTCAACACCATTTAACTAATTTATCGATAGGGGATGGTTTTTTGACCTTTCATATAGATACTTTTTTCTTTGGCTTATTATTGGCGGGCCTACTGGTTTGGGCCGCTAAAAAAGTGGGCGACAATTTAAATCCTGATAAACCCACAGGACTACAAAATTTACTAGAAATTGTCTTAGAATTTGTAGAACAACAAGTGAAAGATGCTTTCATGGGGTATAATCCCATTATTGGTCCATTAGCTTTAACTATTTTTACCTGGGTTTTTTTAATGAATACAATGGACTTATTACCCGTTGATCTTTTACCATTGATAGCAAGTTGGTTAGGCATCCCCTACCTTAAAGTCGTACCAACCACTAATCTGGATACTACCTTTGGTTTAGCCCTTAGTGTACTGGTACTTATTTTCTATTACAACATTAAGATTAAAGGTCCCGTGGGCTTTGTCAAAATGTTCTTATTCCATCCCTTTGCCGCCCATAATATCGTGGTCAAAATTATCCTCATGCCCATTAATATTATGATGACCACCATCGAAGAGCTGGCGAAACCGGTCAGCATGGGTTTACGGTTATTCGGCAACATGTTTGCGGGTGAGCTTATCTTCTTACTCATTGCCCTTCTTCCTTGGTGGATTCAATGGTTACCAGGTGGATTGTGGGCTATTTTCCACATTCTGGTGATTACCTTACAATCCTTCATTTTCATGCTGTTGACCGTGGTGTATTTGAGCATTGCTCATCAACCGTTAACTGAAGAACACTAATTTAAAAAAGGTGTTTTAACTCGTGAAATGACTAAATGACCAGAGTGGCAAACTTTCATGATTTAAGTATAGTAAAATTCATCTAAAATTGTACATACCCTCTGGAGCGCAATAAGAATTATTGCGCCGCTACGCGCCACCATGCGCAATAATCCTTATTGCACTCCAGAGGAAATAATACAGGTTCAGATGAATTTCACTATAATATAAAATATCTTCCCCCTCTTCATATTTTTCTTTTTTGCATTGCAACAAAAGAAAAAATGAAGTATTATTTCAACTTGACTTTATAAACCATACTTTACTTTATTTTAAGGAGACTATACTCAAAATGTTAGATGCAAGCATGATCACCCAACTCTATTCCTATACTGCCTTGATTGTAGGCATCATTCTCGCCGCCGCAGGATTTGCGTCCGCCCTTGGTTGGGCCTTGATTTGTTCCAAATATCTCGAAGGCATCGCCAGACAACCTGAAATGCGTCCCCAACTGATGACTCAAATGTTATTCACCGGCGGTTTAATGGAAGCATTCCCCATGATTGTGTTGGGCATTTCGATGTGGTTCATTTTTGCCAACCCATTTATTGGAGCGGCTAAGAGCGCATTAGCGGCCGGCTAAATCAATCCATTATCCATAAATATATCATCATTGACCTAAAATTAACGGGGGATTGAGGTGAGTATAACCGTCACTCTATTTGGACAAGTTCTCACTTTCATAGTGTTATTCTTGTTCATCCAAAAATTCTTGTGGGGCCCCGTCACTCAAATGATGGCCAACCGCACCAAACGGATTGCCGAGGGCCTAGCGGCCGCCGAGCGGGGTAAACATGAATTAGCACTGTCAGAACAACGGGCCGCCGAACGGCTTCGACAAGCTAAACATGAGGCTACTGACATCATTTTACAGGCTAATAAACGGGCCTACGAAGTAGTTGAAGAAGCCAAAGAGCAAGCCCGCCTTGAGGGACTGCGCCAACTCGAAGCTGCGAAAGCGGAAATTGTACAAGAGAGTTATCGAGCGAAGGAATCCTTGCGCGAAGAAGTCGTCAGACTCTCATTAGCGTGTGCCGAAAAAATTCTGGCGCGAGAAATCAATCCGGCAGTTCACAATGAATTTGTTCAACAACTGATTAAACAGCTATAGGCGAGCAAAATATGGCAGAAAATGCAACGTTAGCACGTCCTTATGCGGAAGCCTTATTTCAACTGGCGAAAGAGACGAATAAGCTAGAGGTATGGTCTGACAATCTAACCCTCCTCACTGCGATCGTAGAAGATTCAGAGATGGCCACCGTCATCGCCAATCCACGGGTGGAAAAATCTACCTTAACTAGCCTCTTGTTGGAGGTTTGTTGCAATGAACAAACCGGCACCGAAAGTAAAAACTTGATCAAGCTATTGGTGGACAATCGTCGAGTACCTGTGGTGCCACAAATTGCCCAACAATATGAGCAATTGAAAGCACAACATCAAGGTTACCTCAAGGTCGAAATCGCCACCAGTTATCCTCTTAACCCTGAGCAACAGCAAGAGCTCGAAACCGTCTTGCAAAAACGTTTAGGTAAAGTTGTTGACATCAATATTACGGTTGACCAATCTCTGTTGGGCGGTTGGCTAATTCGAGCCGGTGATGAGGTTATCGATCTCTCAGTAAAAGGTCGTTTAGAACGTCTAACCACTGAATTAAGCCACTAAAGACAAAGCGAGAAAAGATAAATGCAGCTAAATCCTTCTGAAATTAGCGAACTGATAAAACAGAAAATCCAACAGTACGACCTGCCTGTCGAATCACGTAGCGAAGGCACTATCGTTAGTTTAACCGATGGTATTGTGCGGATTCATGGACTCGCCGACGCGGTCCAGGGAGAAATGTTGGAATTTCCAGGCGGCTCTTTTGGCCTGGTTATGAACTTAGAACGTGATTCGGTCGGTGGAGTCGTCTTAGGCTCTTATGAACACCTATCTGAAGGTAATAGCGTCAAATGTACGGGACGCATTTTAGAAGTACCAGTCGGAGAAGAATTACTTGGTCGCGTCATCAATCCCTTGGGACAACCGATTGATGGTAAAGGCGCTATTAATACCAAACACACTTTACCATTAGAACGTATTGCCCCTGGGGTGGTTACTCGCCAATCAGTTAGTCAACCGGTGCAAACCGGCTTGAAATCGATTGATGCCATGGTGCCGATTGGACGCGGACAACGCGAGTTGATTATTGGTGACCGGCAAACCGGGAAGACCGCTTTGGCCATTGATACCATTATCAATCAAAAGGGTACAGACATCAAATGTGTGTATGTAGCGATTGGTCAAAAAGCCTCCTCGGTAGCTAACGTCGTGCGCAAATTGGAAGAGCACGGGGCTATGGATCATACCATTGTCCTGGCCGCTCCCGCCTCCGAGCCGGCCTCACTGCAATTCATTGCGGCATACGCTGGCTGTTCGATGGGGGAATATTTTCGTGATAAAGGCCAAGATGCACTGATTATTTATGACGACCTCACCAAACATGCGTGGGCCTACCGACAAGTCTCACTTTTATTACGTCGTCCACCAGGACGTGAAGCCTATCCCGGTGACGTTTTTTACTTACACTCACGTTTATTGGAGCGAGCCGCACGACTCAATGCCGGGCATGTGGAAAAACTTACCAATGGCATGGTCAAAGGTAAAACTGGTTCCTTAACCGCACTCCCCATTATTGAAACTCAAGCCGGTGACGTGTCGGCCTTTGTCCCCACTAACGTGATTTCAATCACCGATGGGCAAATTTACTTAGACACTGACCTGTTTAATGCGGGGATTCGACCGGCGATTAACGCTGGTCTTTCGGTTTCTCGTGTCGGCGGGGCCGCCCAAACCAAGATTATTAAGAAACTTGGGGGCGGCATTCGGTTAGACTTAGCACAATACCGTGAGCTTGCCGCCTTTGCTCAATTTGCTTCGGATTTAGATGAAAGTACCCGTAAGCAAATTGAACGTGGGCAACGAGTCACCGAATTGATGAAGCAAAAGCAATTCTCGCCATTAAGTGTGGCCGAAATGGCAATTTCTCTATTTGCCGCTAACCAAGGCTTTCTGGATGATGTTCCGGTGAAAAAGGTGGTTGACTTTGAACATGCACTACTTGGGTATATCAAAAATCATCATACTGATTTGCTGAAGAAAGTCAACGAGAAACCTGACTATAACGACGACATTGCCTTGACTTTTAAGAAAGCCGTGGAAGACTTTAAGACTAATCATTCTTGGTAAACCAGATTTGACAACTTGTCGAAAGTTGTCAAATCTAAAATCAGTCTAGCCCAAAGGATATTTGATGAAAACCAAAATTCATCTGCTAGCCGGCCTTATTGCAACGTTGACTATCGCTACCTTTTTGATTTCAACCCTCCTTGTTGAGTTATTTGGTGACCATGCAACCATTGCACAAATAAAAAGTCTCATCGTAATGCCTGGCCTATTTATTCTCGTTCCTGCATTAGCCATTACGGGTGCCACCGGCTTTTCATGGTCTCAATCGAGAACAGGTAGATTAGTAGAAAATAAAAAGAGAAGAATGCCATTAATCGCCGCTAATGGGATACTCATTCTGTTGCCAGCCGCTATTATGCTCAACCTGTGGGCGGCGGCAGGTGTGTTTGATACCTACTTTTATGTCGTACAAACTATTGAACTGATAGCAGGGCCTATCAATTTGATTTTAATGGGATTGAATATTCGAGACGGCTGGAAATTGACAGGACGCTTTGGAACAAAACGCCAGGAAATAACCTCTTGAGTAAACCGGTTTAGTAAAGCTAGCTACGCTTTGAACTTCTGGAATCGAATTCGGGAAGTCAGGATTTTTATAGATTAATGAATTAAGCAATCAACGAATGAGGCACGGCAAAGTTACGCCTTGATCTCATGGAGTCGATATGGCAAAAAGTAAAGAAATTCGTACTAAAATTTCAAGCATTAAAAGCACCCAAAAAATTACTCGGGCGATGGAAATGGTCGCCGCCAGTAAAATGCGGAAAGCGCAAGAGCGGATGCGGAAATCCAGACCTTATGCGGAAAAAATGCGCCAAATCATCGGTCACTTGGCCCAGGCCCATCCCGAATACAAGCATCCCTACCTGGTAGGTCGTCCAGTCCAACGAATTGGGTTAATTGTGATTTCTTCAGACCGTGGTCTGTGCGGTGGTTTAAATACGGGCTTATTTCGTACCACTTTAGCGGCTATGAAAAGATGGCGCAATTCTAAGATTGAAATGAATTTGTGTACTATTGGCAGTAAAAGTAGCATGTTCTTTCGACGATTTGGTGCTAATATGGTGGCCCAAAAGGACCATTTGGGTGATGCGCCGACCTTAATCGACCTGATTGGTCCCGTCAAGGTCATGCTTGACGCCTATAATGAAGGCCAGATTGACCAATTGTATGTCATCTTTAACCGTTTCATTAACACCATGAGTCAATCTCCTCAAATTCAACAATTGCTACCGGTGGTGGCGGATGAAGAAGATGCGCTGTTGACTCATCACTGGGACTACATTTATGAACCAGAAGCGCAAGCGGTGTTAGACGGGCTATTGATGCGCTATATTGAATCACTGGTATATCAGGCGCTGGTAGAAAATGTCGCTTGTGAACAAGCGGCTCGGATGGTCGCTATGAAGAGTGCTTCGGACAATGCTGGTTCACTGATTGAGGAATTGCAATTGGCTTATAACAAAGCCCGACAAGCAGCAATTACTCAAGAGTTGTCAGAGATTGTGAGTGGAGCCGCCGCCGTGTAATTGATAATGAACAGGTTTAGAGTTGACAACTTTACGAAACCACCCCCTGCCCCTCCTTGCTAAGGAGGGGAGAAAGACTTGAATTTAGAGTTGACAACTTTACGAAACCACCCCCTGCCCCTCCTTGCTAAGGAGGGGAGAAAGACTTGAATATTGAATTGAGAGGAACTTGAAAGCATGAGTGCAGGTAAAATAGTACAAATTATCGGTGCGGTAGCTGACGTTGAATTTCCCCGTGATTCCATTCCCAAACTCTACGATGCCTTGATGGTCGAGCAACATGGCTTGACCCTAGAAGTTCAACAACAGTTAGGTGATGGAATTGTCCGGACGATTGCCATGGGCAGTACGGACGGTTTATCTCGCGGTCTCAGTGTGACTAACACCGGAGGACCTATCAATGTCCCCGTCGGTAGAAAAACGTTAGGGCGAATCATGGATGTACTGGGACGACCCATCGATGAAAAGGGACCGATTGGTGAAGAAGTCAGATGGTCAATTCATCGTAAAGCGCCCAGATATGAGGATTTGTCTGCCAGTAAAGAAATTTTGGAAACCGGGATTAAAGTTATCGACTTAATCTGTCCCTTTGCCAAAGGCGGCAAAATTGGCCTATTTGGTGGTGCTGGAGTAGGGAAGACGGTTAACATGATGGAATTAATTCGTAACATTGCGGTTGAGCATAGTGGCTTCTCGGTGTTTGCTGGTGTGGGCGAGCGGACTCGTGAAGGGAATGACTTTTACCATGAAATGAAAGAAGGCGAGGTTTTAGATAAAGTCGCTCTGGTCTATGGTCAAATGAATGAGCCGCCGGGTAACCGGTTACGAGTAGGTTTGTCGGGTTTAACTATAGCGGAATACTTCCGTGATGAAGGCCGTGATGTCTTATTGTTTATTGACAATATTTATCGTTACACGCTGGCGGGGGTAGAGGTGTCGGCATTGTTGGGTCGGATGCCGTCGGCGGTCGGTTATCAACCGAATTTGGCGGAAGAAATGGGTATGTTGCAAGAACGTATTACTTCGACGAAGACCGGTTCAATTACCTCGATTCAAGCGGTTTACGTTCCTGCGGACGACCTGACTGACCCTTCACCGGCCACCACGTTTGCGCACTTGGATGCGACTGTGGTATTGTCACGGCAAGTAGCAGAATTGGGAATTTACCCAGCGGTGGATCCGCTCGATTCTACCAGTCGTCAATTGGATCCGCTGGTGGTGGGTCAAGAGCATTATGAAACCGCCCGGCGCGTTCAAAACACTTTGCAACGTTATAAAGAATTGAAAGATATTATTGCGATTTTAGGCATGGACGAGTTGTCAGAAGAAGATAAACTCATGGTGTCTCGGGCGCGGAAGATTCAACGTTTTCTGTCTCAACCTTTCTCCGTGGCAGAAGTGTTTACCGGCTCGGAAGGAAAATATGTGCCAGTGAAAGAAACCATCAAAGGATTTAAAGGTATTGTCGAGGGTGAATATGACAATTTACCTGAGCAAGCCTTTTATATGGTTGGCAAAATTGAAGAAGCTGTCGAAAAGGGTCAAAAAATTTAGATTTATCTAATTCGCAAAGCTACCAAGTGTAGCTTTGCGAAGTTATGGAGATATAAGGAGAAATTTAAGTATGGCCATGACCATTCATGTTGATATAGTCAGTGCGGAGTCTCAAATCTTTTCCGGTTTAGCGGAAATGGTGGTAGCGCCCGCAGTGAATGGAGATGTCGGGATTTTACCCCGTCATGCTCCGTTATTGACTCCCTTACGCGCCGGAGCAGTGAAAATTCAACTTTCATCGGACCATGAAGAATTGTTTTATGTTTCTGGTGGCATGTTAGAAGTACAACCGCATCTGGTCACTATTTTATCTGACACGGCTTTGCGGGCGCATGACCTGGATGAAGAAGCGGCGTTAGAAGCCAAGCAACGAGCGGAAAAATTGTTACAAGATCGTAAAACGGCCTTTGATTATGCCAAAGCTCAAGCAGAATTGGCTGAAGCAGTGGCTCAATTACGAGCGATTGCTCGATTACGGAAAATTAGGAAATAAATTAGATTTGACAACTAGATTTGACAACTTTGCGAAAGTTGTCAAATCTTTTTTTTTGGGTTAGATTTGTGGGTTAGATTTGACAACTTTGCGAAAGTTGTCAAATCTTAAGATTCCAACTATCACTAGAGTGACATAAATACTGGCCAGGGTGCCCACCATGATGGGAGTAATCGGTTGCCCAATGAGCAAACTCAAAAATTGAGTAGCCGGCCCAGGAAAACCGAAGAGAAGGAGGCCGGGCAGTGATAGCCAGAGAATATTTTGGTGAACGACAATTAGTAGGCTGGTGACTAAAAAAAAGAGGGGGTAATCATAATGGTGTAGCGGCATAAATAGTGCCGTTAACCCGATAATGAGAGCGACCATTAACAATTTTCGCTGAGGAGAAAAATCTAGTGCTCGGTCCACTAAGGCCAAGGTCACGACTATCAGTATACCAAGTACAGGGAGCCAGTTAATAATCGCCCGATTGATTCCCAAGGTACCGCAGAGAAAATATAAACCTGGCAATAATTCAGTGCTATTCGCATAGCTATCTTTATAGTAAGTCATAGACTGAAGTAATTCCGGCAGGGGCGTGTAATCTCTTCCCATGACTAAGACCATTAGACTGCTCAAGCTAACGGTTAGCAGTGACCAATTTAATAATCGCCAATTTTGGTTGCTAAGAAATAAGTAAACCACCAGCAATAGAGATAAATGGGGTTTAATACTGGCGAGGAGAATAAATAACGCGGCCAGGAAAAATTTTTGACGTTGGTTAAAATAAAGTACCCCGAGACAGCCTGCGGTAGTGATTAAAGAATTTTGGCCGACGATTAATACGGCGGTGGTATAAGGTAGTTGAAAGATTAAACTTAAGCCAATGCCAATACCGAGTATCAATGGATTGGGTTGAATAGTCTTCAGTAGGAGATAAGTGAAGAGTGCGATTAGGAATAAGGCAATCACATTGAGCGCATCGACCAGGTGTTTGGCCGTGTCCCAGGAAAATAAGGCGAGGGGAATGGCAATGAGGCCCATGGTCGGGGGATAGGGAAAGGCGATGGCACCGACTTCTATGTGGTTGTTAAATACTTCCTGTGCCATCTCCTGATTCCACATTTGTTGAAAAGTTTCCGCTTGATAAGGTGATTTACCGGCTAACCAACAGAGGCCGCTGACATAACTAGCACGGACATCAATATGTCTAATAAATTCTTGAGGGCCTAAGTCTCTTGGCAGTGGGGTAGTGGCATACCAAAAGCCGGTGATCATAAAAAGTATTCCAATGAATTTTTTGAGGTGTTTTGACATGGTTATTATTCATTTTTGATTAGATTTGACAACTTAGATTTGACAACTTTTCGAAAGTGGTCAAATCTTAATCTTAGATTTGACCACTTTTCGAAAGTGGTCAAATCTTAATCTTAGATTTGACAACTGTTCGAAAGTGGTCAAATCTTAATCTTAGATTTGACAACTTTTCGAAAGTGGTCAAATCTTAATCTTAGATTTGACAACTTTTTGAAAGTTGTCAAATCTTAAACTGTTCGAAAGTGGTCAAATCTGGTTCCAATCTGGTTCATTATTCCAACCAAATCAAATTAGCCATTCTTCCCGTGATTTTATCGCGGCGATGAGAGTAGAAAAGTTCGACTTGTTGATAAGTACAAAAATCTCCTCCATAAATAGCAGTCACGCCTTGTTGTTCCAAACGTTGTCGAGCGAGTAAATATAAATTCGCTAACCAGTGCCCCGGCCGGGTGGGAATAAAAGCAGTTGCAGCGGCGGGTAAATAATCTATAAACGCCGTCCGGACTTCTTCACCGACTTCAAACGCTTGGGGGCCAATGGCAGGGCCTAGCCAAACTAATAAGTTTGAAGGGGACACTTTTAGATATTGTATGGTCGCTTCTAACACGCCCGCCGCGCAACCGCGCCAACCGGCATGGGCGAGAGCGACGCAAGTGCCGGCTCGATCACAGAAGAATACGGGTAAACAATCCGCGGTGAGAATGACACATACTTGGCCCGGTGTAGTCGCATAAGCGGCATCGGCTTGACAATTGACCAGATTGGTTTCAACTGCTATGGTAGTGATACCGTGAATTTGTCTCAACCAGTGTGGCTCGGTAGGTAAGTTCAGCGTTTCTCGCAGTAATGCCCGATTAGCATTGACTGTTTGCGGATTGTCACCGACATGGTCGGCGAGATTAAAACCATGATAAGGAGGGGAACTATAGGTGCCTTGACGAGTCGTGGTGTAGGCTTTGACCTGGGGTGGGGCTGGCCATTGGGGCGTAATCAATTCACATCGGTTTATGTTCATGTTGGTCCTGTGCCAAAGCGGTTAATAGAAGCTGCATATCTTCTGGTAGTGGTGCTATCCATTCCATCCACTGACCGTTACTCGGATGTTGAAAGCCTAATTTTTCCGCATGTAAGGCTTGCCGTTGCCAATTTTGTAAGCATTGGATAAAATTTGGTTGACTGGTGGGTGGAAAATATAAACGTCCTCCGTAAACTGGATCACCTAATAGAGGGTGATGTTTATAGGCAAAATGCACTCGAATTTGATGAGTTCGGCCGGTTTCTAGTTGTACCCGCAAATGGGTATGGGCACGATAGCGATGAATAATGCGATAGTGAGTTATCGCCGGCCGACCGGCGGCCACTACGGCCATTTTAGTCCGGTGGGTAGGATGTCGTCCCAATGGGGCCTCAATCGTCCCGCCTGCGACTAAAAGGCCGGTGGCAATGGCTTGATATTCACGAGTAAAAGCACGGGCTTGCAGTTGTGCCGTCATAAAAGTGTGTGCTTTTAAACTATGTGCTACCACTAAAATTCCACTGGTATCTTTATCGAGTCGATGAATTATCCCGGCTCTGGGTAAATTCACTAATTTTGGCGCATGATGCAATAAGGCATTGACTAAGGTATTTTCTGGATTGCCCGCCCCTGGATGGACGACTAGCCCCGCGGGTTTATTGACGACCAGCACCTCTTCATCTTCGTATAATAAATTCAAGGCCAAAGGTTGCGCTTGCCAAGCCACTTCTGGATGAAGCAGTGCAGTTAAATGTAAATGTTCTCCTCCTTTCAGTTTGGCCTTAGCACTTTGCCAGGGAGTGTGATTGATTAAAACTTGTCCTTCGCGTATCCATTGTTGTAAACGAGTACGTGAATAATCTGGTAATAATTCAGCTAAGGCTTTATCTAAACGATAGCCTGCTAGATTTACTGGAATAGTTGTAGTAAAATGGTGTGTAATAGTCATAAGTAATAAAACCAGCAAATTAGATTTGACAACTGTTCAAAAATTGTCCACTCTCTTAATTTTAAGCATTCAAATAATTAACCATGAAACTACTTATTATCCCCATTATTATATTTTATATAATTTTAGCCGGTTGTGCTTCTGATCCTACGAGTGAAACCGAAGGATGGAGTGCTGAACGTTTATATTCTGCGGCTAAAGAAGCGTTGTTAAATGAGGACTATGAAAATGCGATTAAGTATTATGGCTTATTAGAGGCGCATTATCCATTTGAAAAAATAGCGCAACAAGCGCAATTAGAAACTATTTATGCTCATTATAAATTCGAAGAGCCAGAATCGGCGTTGGTTGCGGCGGACCGATTTATTAAACTTTATCCTCGTGACCCGCACATAGATTATGTGTATTATCTCAAAGGACTGGTTAATTTTGAACTTAATCAAGGCACGTTAAACCGTTTTTTACCGCTGGACCGCTCACAACGTGACCAAAGTCGTGCGCTAAAATCATTTGATGATTTTGCCGTGTTACTTAAACAATTTCCACAAAGTAAATATACGCAAGATGCCCGGCAAAGAATGTTGTATTTACGCAATATTTTAGCGGATTATGAAATTAATGTGGCTAAATTTTATTTACAACGGGGTGCTTATCTGGCTGCGGCTAATCGGGCTAAGACGGTAATTGAATCTTATCAGCGGACTCCAGCGGTCCCTAAAGCCTTGGTTATCTTGGCCAAAGCTTATAAAATTATGGCGCTTAATGATTTATCAGACAATGCTATGCGTGTGTTGAAGTTGAATTATCCTGATGATCAAGGTATTGTGGAAGTAGAACAATTGGTGGTTAGGGAGTAATTTGGGGGTAAATTTGATAATTTTACTCACCTTGCGCATAACCACCCCCCGGCCCCTCCTTGTTAAGGAGGGGAAAAAAATTTGACAACTTTTCGAAAGTTGTCAAATTTCGACTAAATTTCGACTGTGAACAAAACCATTAGCAAACCGACAAACTTTTTCCAAACACTCATGCACAAACTTTGCAATAGTTTAACGGATTGGTCTTTAGGTAATTTGGAGCATAAAAACTCGGCCATGTTATCTAATCAGACGATGTCAAACTTTGACCGTCCAACACCTATCGCTTCTCCTACTCATGATTATCAAGGCTTTAAACTGCGCTTAGGTCATCCGTCTGGTCGTCCTTATCCATTTGGAGCTACCGTAGTACCTTGGGGAATTAATTTTTCGATTTTTTCCAAACATGCTACTCACTGCGTTTTGGTCTTGTTTGAAAAGGGACAATGGCAACCGTTAATTGAAATTCCCTTTGATGGCAATTTTAAAGAGATTAAAACCGGCCGAGAAGTGATGGGTGAATTTCGAATTGGTAACGTTTTCACCATGACGGTGTTTGGTCTCAATTATAAAAATATTGAATATGGTTTTCGCATGATGGGGCCAGGTAAAATACTTAATCGTGGTGAACCAGGATTGCACCGTTTTGATTCGAGTCAGATTCTGTTAGAGCCTTATGCCAAGGCGATTGGTGGTCGTGATGTCTGGGGAGTATTACCGAATAAAGATAATCCTTATCAGTATCGAGCGCGGCTGGTAGGAGAGGATTTTGATTGGGGGATTGATCAACCCCTAGAAATTCCGATGGAAGATTTAATTATTTATGAAATGCACGTTCGCGGTTTTACTAGACATCCTTCCTCTAAGGTACGAAGCACGCCCGGCACGTTTGCGGCGTTACAAGAAAAAATTCCTTATCTAAAGGAGTTGGGGGTGAATTGTGTCGAATTGATGCCAATTTTTGAATTTGACGAGTTTGAAAATACTCGCACTAATCCAGAGACTGGGGAAGTTTTAAAGAATTACTGGGGATATAGCACCATTGGATTTTTCGCGCCCAAAGCCGGTTATGCGCAAGCGGGAAAATATCGTGATGGCACTTTAGTCGCCAATGAGCTTAAAGCCTTAATTAAGGAATTACATAACAATGGCATCGAGGTCATTTTAGATGTGGTGTTTAATCACACGGCGGAAGGGAATGAGTACGGGCCTACCATTTCTTTTCGCGGTATTGATAACATGACTTATTACTTGTTGACCCCAGACCAGCGTTATTATAACTTCAGTGGCACCGGTAACACTTTAAATTGCAATAACCCGATAGTACGTAATCTGGTTTTAGAATCTTTGCGCCATTGGGTCAACGAATATCATATCGATGGATTTCGGTTTGATTTAGCCTCGATTCTAGGTCGTGGTCCAAATGGGGAGCCGATGGCGAATCCTCCTCTACTAGAAATGATGTCCTTTGACCCCATTTTGGGGCGGTGCAAATTAATTGCCGAAGCGTGGGATGCGGGGGGATTATATCAAGTCGGGTCCTTCCCGGCTTATGGACGATGGGCCGAATGGAATGGCCAATATCGAGATGATTTACGCCAGTTTATGATTGGTTATGAACGTAAAGCGTCCGCCGTGGCTCAACGGATTCAGGGGTCACCGGATTTATATTCGGGTCGTGGTGCGATTGCGTCAATTAATTTTATTACTTGTCATGACGGGTTTACCCTAGCCGATTTATTCTCTTATGAGCATAAACACAACCTGGTGAATGGTGAACATAATCAAGATGGTAGCAACGAAAATTATAGTTGTAATAATGGACATGAAGGACTTACGGAAAATCCAAAAATTAAAGAATTACGACAACAGCAAATTAAAAATGCGATTGCTATTTTGATGGTTAGCCAAGGAGTGCCAATGATTCTTATGGGAGACGAGATGGGTCGGTCCCAACAGGGGAATAATAATGCGTATTGTCATGATAATGGACTGAGTTGGTTAAATTGGCGATTATTAAAAAAGAATCGGGATTTATTTCGTTTTATGAAAAGCTGTATTGCTTTTCGTAAAGCGCATCCGATGTTACGAAATAAAGACCACCTGCATCAAAAAGATTATCAAAATTATGGATACGCGGATATAACTTGGCATGGGGTACAACTCGATCGACCGGACTTCAGCGATAGTAGCCATACTTTGGCTTTTATGTTATGTGGTCGGTATGCGAAAAACGGTACTGAGATTGACGAGCCAATTTATGTGGTCATGAATATGTTTTGGCAAACCTTGAGATTTGAATTACCCAAAATCTCCAATGAGTTAAAATGGCATATTTTTGTTAACACGAGCCAAACTTCCCCAAAAGATAGTTATTCTCCAGGGACTGAACCAATTTTAGTGAATCAACATGAGATAATGGTAGAGGCGAAGTCAGTGGTTATTTTAGTCGCCAGGGAATAACAAGTTAGATTTGGGGGTTAGATTTGGGGGTTAGATTTGGGGGTTAGATTTGACAACTTTTCGAAAGTTGTCAAATCTGGGTTTAGGGTTAGATTTGACAACTTTTCGAAAGTTGTCAAATCTGGGTTTAGGGTTAGATT
>DZAL01000045.1:0-4718 GCA_022729575.1 Thiomargarita sp. | reverse complement strand
TGACAACTTTTTGAAAGTTGTCAAATCTTAGTCAAATCTTTTTAAAATTTATTACTATGACAACGGTCCAAAAATTAAAATCTATTCTAAACCGGTACCCACGAATCATTCGCGGGCTAGGTTATGGCCTGTCAATAACAACGCTGTTGCTAATTATACTTGGGCTAACTGGTCAAATAATTCGTGACCCCACCGTAAAATGGGGATTGTTCATGTATATCCCACTATTGCCTTTAGGAATATGGGCGGTTATGCTCGATATGGTGTACCTGGGACGCAGTTTACCTAAAATTCGCTTTGGTTTAACCGTCATTGGTCTATGTGTAGTCATCTTCGCCAATTTAAGTATGATAGGGTTTGCCGGTATCGCCACTAGACTTTCAGATAATCATCAGCAAATTAGTTTACTGCATTGGAATGTCAGATGGGGAGGTCGCAATTGGCAATCTATCCGACAAGATATTTATCAACGCCATCCTGATATTATTGTCCTCAGTGAGCCGCCCAATGACCGTAAACTTAGCGTCTTGTTAAAACAGATGGGGCCACACTGGACCATGGTTAAAGTCATAGACACCATGGCAGTGATGTCCGCCTGGCCCTTACAATTTCAAGAATTGACCAAGTTACGCAAAGGCAAAGGAATGCTAGTAGGAGTCACTGTACATAATTACCCTTTACGTATGCTAATAGTAGATGGCAGTCGCAACGTATATACACCATGGATGATATTTTTCAGAGTAATGTTACCCCGTTGGAGGACTCCCTTTTTGCGAGATGTAGTAAAAACCGTGGCGCAAAATGCGAAAAGGGGTACACCGATAGACATTATTGCCGGGGATTTCAATGCGTTAAGTCGAAGTTTGGGCTTTACAGCTATGCCACAAGTAGCTGGCGGATACCATTTAGCCTCCCAGTTTGCCGAAGGTCAATGGCGTGGCACTTGGCTCTCGTGGTTACCATTGTATGATATAGACCATGTCTGGGTACATACTAGATTCCAAAATCTTAATACTGACTTCGTGACTAATTTTACCAGTGACCACCGCGGGCAACTGGTGCAGTTTGACTTACCCTGAATTTTTAATTCACCTTATGCACAACCACCCCCAAACCCCTCCTTAATAAGGAGGGGAGTATCCTGGCGGTGCCGGTAGTGCGTACTCCCCGCCTTACCAAGGAGGGGTTGGGGGTGGTTGAGTTAACCGTGCGTAAAGTGAATTCTTAATTCTCTCTTTACTATTTAGACACACAACCCACATAAAAAAACTAAGGAGTTACTGAATGGAATTAGCGACCCCTGCTGGAGAAGTATTTCACAACTATGTGATTGGCCCAGAGCAGGCAACCAAAGCGATACTCATTATTCACGACTGGTGGGGAGTACTAGAATATAATCGTCAATGGGCCAATGAGTTTGCTAAACAAGGCTATCGCGTCTTCGTCATTGATTTATATGATGGCTACCATCCGCCCGATACCAAAGCGGCCGGTGAATACATGCGAAGTCTCGACCCAGAAATACTTAAACGCAAAATTCAAACCGCCTTACACGCTCTGCGTGCTCCTAACCGTAAAATTGCAATACTCGGATGGTCCTTTGGGGGCTTACAAGCACAACAAACCGCCCTCCAATATTCAGATTTAATTCATGCTATTGTAATTTATTATTGTCGTAATCTACTCAATAAGAATAATACCAAACAGATAAAATGTCCGGTGTTAGCTATCTTCGCCGAGGCTGAAAAAACTTGGCCTGATAAACAAGCTGAATTGGAATATGCCATGTTGGAAGCTGGAAAAATTTTAGAGTTTTACAGCTATGATGCAGGTCATGGCTTTATCAACCCTGACAGTCCTCGCTATGATGGTGAAGCCGCGGAAGAAGCCTGGAAAGTCACTCTCGCGTTTTTAGATAAATATCTGAATTAAAAAGTCCAAAACCTGTTTTGGACTCCTCAGATACTGGTAAGGAGGGCATTGTTGGAGTCCAAAACAGGTTTTGGACTCCTCAAGTACTGCTAAGGATGGCGTAAGGTGACTATATAAATATAAATTACGTGATTCGTTGCTGTTGCTGTTGTTGTTGAGCCATCACTTCCCCAAAATAACTGATTGCAATATGTTCATGGACCGTACCAAAACCGATTTGTAAATCATCAATGAATTTGTGTAAACCTTGATAGGCTAATTCACGAACATTGGCGGTTTGTACTTGTCGTTGCAAACGAGCGATGGCGCGTAAGGGCAGGTCGTTTTTGGGCAAGCCAGAGAGACAATTTTCTACTACGCCCAGACAGAAAAAAACCGACCGTGGAAATTCGGTATCTTGGAGCAAAAAACGTAGTACATCCGCACCTTTGACTCGCAAGCGAACGTGTTGACGATACATCTGGTAAGCCGTCAGCGATTTGAGTACACTCATCCATTGAATATTATCAAACGGACTTAAATGCAAATTGGAGTCCTCACCATGTTTGGGTAACAGGTTGGCCGAGCGCACGTCGACAATCCGTGAGGTCATGTCGGCACGTTCCAAATAACTACCCATCCGTAAAAAGTCATAAGTGGAGTCACGGCTCATGGTGCCAGTGGCAATGCCAGTGATTTGTTGACAACCAAGAATCACCTGTTTTAAGAAGTCATAACGATTACGTTTGGTGACTTGAGTCACTTCGCTTTTGACCAACAAATAAAGGTTGTTGGTTTGTTCCCAAGCCTCCCTTGGGATAATGTCGCGGCTGGTTCGCATGTTTTCACGACTTTGCGCTAAACAACCAAGAATCGAACTAAAATTGCGAACATCTCCCAACAGGAAATTGACCACCTGGTCTTCGTTAGGCTCCTTATAGAGTTCATAAAACAGTTGGTTGCGGCCCATAATGGTAATGAGCGGTTCCCAACCTGGTCGGATGCGGGTGGGTAAATCTAAAAATAATTGGCTGTTCACACTGACCAGCCGCGCGGTATCTTCGGTACGTTCTAAGTAACGTGCCATCCAGTAAATATTTTTGGCGACTCTGGAAAGCATAATTATTTGTCCTCTAAATGAATAATCCAGGTATCTTTACTACCGCCACCTTGTGAGGAATTGACGACCAAGGAATGTTTGCGCAAGGCGACTCGAGTAAGTCCCCCCATAGTAACATAGGTGGTATCACTCTGTAAAATAAAGGGACGTAAATCTAGGTGACGCGGCTCGACCTTGGCATCACAAAAAGTGGGGGCGGTCGATAGGGTTAACGTGGGTTGCGCAATGTAATTACGGGGGTTTTGTTGAATACGTTCTGCAAACTGTTCACGTTCACTCTTACTCGAATGAGGACCAATTAACATGCCATAGCCACCTGATTCGTTGGCCGGTTTAACCACTAATTGATCGAGATTAGCGAGGACGTGTTGGCATTGTTTCGGCTCGATGCAACGGTAAGTTTCCACGTTGGGAATAATCGGGTCTTCGTTTAAATAATATTTAATAATGTCAGGGAGATAAGAATACACCACCTTATCATCAGCGACCCCGGCCCCCGGCGCATTGGCTAAAGCGACGTTACCTTTACGCCAAGCTCGCATTAAACCGCGGACCCCTAGCATGGAGGTAGAATCAAATTCCTCCGGATCCAGAAACAGATCATCAATCCGTCGATAAATCACGTCGACTCGTTTTAACCCTTGGATGTCTTTCATGTAAACGCAGTCATTATCACCGACCATTAAGTCGGAACCTTCGACTAATTCCGCGCCCATGTTTTGCGCCAGATAGGAGTGTTCAAAATAGGCCGAATTATAAATGCCAGGGGTCAACACCACGACTTGAGGATAGTCTAATGGACGGGGTGAAATCGAGGCCAGCATGTCAAATAATTTGGAGGGATAATCATCCACCGGCATAATATTCTGATTTTCAAATAATTCTGGAAATACTCGCTTCATCACGGAGCGATTTTCTAACATGTAGGACACTCCCGACGGGACTCTTAAATTGTCTTCCAAAACGTATAGAGTGCCGTCTTTATCCCGCACTAGATCACTACCGCAAATGTGGGCCCAGATCTTGAGAGGAGGTTTAATACCGACGCATTGGGGTCGAAAATTTTGGGAATCTTTGAGTAGTTCAATCGGAAAAATGCCGGCTTTGATCACACGTTGTTCATGGTAGAGGTCGTTGATAAACATGTTTAACGCCGTAACTCGTTGCGTTAACCCGGCCTCAGTGCGGTCCCATTCGGCTTTAGAAATAATCCGTGGAATAATATCGAAGGGCCAAGCACGGTCAATATTGGTGCCTTCACCATAAACGGTAAAGGTGATGCCCATGACCTGAATAGCTAATTCAGCGGCTTGTTTACGCTCTCTCAAATCGCTGTCGCTAAGAGAACTTAAGTATTGACATAACGCGGTGGCTGCCTGGCGTGGTACGCCAGAATCTTGTATTAATTCGTCATAAAAGCCAGCGGCGCGATATTTATTCCATTCAATTGACATGAATATTTTGCTCCTGTATCAGTTTAAATTTTTAGACCACAGTTTCCAATTTTTGGTAGTCCCTACCAGCCAATGGAGGTACTAACCGCCGGGGGCGAAAATTCCTAAACCTGGCAGGTGCTAAGTTTCCTAAGCCTTCAAGGCTTAGGAAACTTTGAACCTTGGTAACTCATTGAATCTTTTTCTCGTTCCCACGCGCCAGCGTGGGAATGCCGTCGGGACGCGCCAGCGTC
>DZAL01000226.1:8285-9748 GCA_022729575.1 Thiomargarita sp. | reverse complement strand
CAGACCTTCAAGGTTAAAACCTGACCGGGGGATTCCTTAACTTAATGGCAGTGTTACTAAGGAGGGGAGTGATCGCCCCCTCTTTCTCCCCTCCTTATTAAGGAGGGGCCAGGGGGTAGTTGGGCGGAGGTGGCATTTTCAGCACGCCGTTAAAAGAAAATTTTATTAAGCGGTATCTTAATGCCAAGCGTGTCATCAACTAACTCGCCGTCAACAAAAGCCTTGCCGCCCGTCAAGTGCCCCTCATAAACCCTTATTAAGGTTAGCGTAGGATCCACATACCAACATGATTGCACGCCTATTTCAAAATAAATGCGGAATTTTTTGAGTATTTCTTGACTGCTTTGACTAGGCGAGACAATTTCAACGCATAACAACGGCACGTCTCGCACCCTGGTTTTATCTTCTCCTTGTTCAGGGAAGATAAAACCAAAATCGGTCGCCCGGTATAGAACAATATCGGGTTTTAACTCTCTGGTCTTTTCCAGACCGTGCTTTTCCATGATGGCCTGTCGTTCTTCCGGTATCGACATATCAAGGCTTAACTCAGTAGCGGCAGTGAAGTTTTCACCCAATGCGAGTAACTGTGCCCCTAACCGTAGTTGTATAATCGCGTGATTTTGAGAGGCCATAACCTCCTCCGGTTCAATCTTTTCAATTTCTAAGTCGTCGGGCATACTATCTCCTGAAAGATTTGACAACTTTTAAAAAGTTGTCAAATCTGGTCGATTATCTGCAACAAGGCTGGCAATGGGGCCGGGGCCGCGGTAATCGGTCGACCAATTACCAAATAATCAGCCCCTAATCGTAATGCCTCAGATGGTGTCATTATTCGTTTTTGGTCATCCTGGGGGCTGCTCTGAAGTCTAATACCAGGGGTGACCAGCAGAAACTCTTCGCTAATCGCTTCACGTAGCGTGGTAATTTCCTGCGGCGAGCAAACTACCCCATCTAGGCCACAGGCTTTGGATAACCGAGCTAAACGCAGGACATTTTCTTCAATCGTGCCATGTAGGCCAACGCTATAAATATCGGTACTGTGCAAACTGGTAAGAATGGTGACGGCCACTAATAAAGGACGATGACTACATTTTTCCAACGCCTCTCGTGCCGCTATCAACATCTCACGTCCTCCCAGTGCATGTACATTAAGCATCCACACGCCTAATTCCGCGGCGGCTTCACAGGCTCGTGCTACCGTATTGGGTATGTCATGATATTTTAAATCTAAAAATATCTGAAAATCTTGTTTGACCAACTCTTCTACTAGCGCGGGGCCACTGCGAGTAAATAATTCTTTGCCAATTTTGAAACGACAGCGTTGGTTACCCAATTGTTGGGCCAGTGCCATGGCCGGTTTGGGATTGGCAAAATCTAGGGCAATGATAAAAGGAGACATAGTTTATTATTCATTCAACGTTAATTCAACCACCCCCAACCCCTCCTTGATAAGGAGGGGGGAA
>DZAL01000226.1:0-8185 GCA_022729575.1 Thiomargarita sp. | reverse complement strand
GAACCACCCTTTGATAAGGAGGGGGGAAGAACCACCCTTTGATAAGGAGGGGGGAAGAACCACCCTTTGATAAGGAGGGGGGAGAACCACCCTTTGATAAGGAGGGGGGAAGAACCACCCTTTGATAAGGAGGGGGAAGAACCACCCCCAACCCCTCCTTGCTAAGGAGAGGAGAAAGAGGAGGCGGTTACTCCACCTCCTTGCTAAGGAAGGGAGAAAGAGGAGGAGGTTACTCCACCTCCTTGCTAAGGCGGAGAGAAAGAGAGGTGGTGGTGAGTTATTCACCATCCGCTCCTGGAATCGGTTTAATAGTGTTCCATTGCTTACAGCTAGGACATTGCCAATGCAAATTTTTACCCATAAAACCACACTGGTGACATTTATAAAAAGGTTTATTTTTTAGCAATTGGGTAATCATATCTTTGAGCAGTAATAAATGTTCCCGAGTGATACTACCAACGTTGGCCATGGCCAAATCTAAGAGGTAATCTAATCCCCGTAACGATGGTCGCTGGCGTAATTGTTTAACCATAAAATCTACCGCCTGAGCTTCACCTTGTTCATGTTTGATAATTTTTGCTAACATGAGCATCGGAGTGATTTCTCCATAATGTGCTAAAATATGGTGTAAATAATCAGTAAATTCCTCCCATTGTCCTAATTGTTGATAACAAATCTGTAGCGGTTCAATGATTTCAGTCAAATAAGTAGAATCTTGTTGTTCAACTCTTTTGAATGCCAAAATCGCTTGCTTTTGCTGACCTGCTTCTAGCGCCAGTTGTCCTTCCAGCAAACTGGCACGGACACAATGAGAATCAGTGACTAAGGCTTGTTGAATGGCAATTAAAGCGGCGGCGGGTTGCCTACGGGTACGAAAAATCTCGGCTTGTTCACAATAATAGTGAGCAATCACCGTGTGTACGGGTTCGTCGGTAATATTGAGCAGTTGTTGGGCAATTTGAATCGCTTTGTCCCAGTCATGCTCTTGTTGATAAATGTCTAAGAGTTGGCGATAAGCATAAAGACGGTGCTCTTCGGTGGTGAGGAGTTCTAAAAACAAACTTTCCGCACGGTCTAATAAGCCCGCACGACGGTAGTCTTGAGCCAATTCAAGGAGAGCTAAACGCCGTTGTGAGGGGAGAAGTGTGGTCCTCGCAATCAAATTTTGGTGAATGCGAATTGCTCGATTGACCTCACCGCGGCGGCGAAATAGACCACCTAAAGCTAAATGCGTTTCTACCGTTTCACTGTCCACATCAATGAATTTGATAAATACATCAATGGCTTGGTCTGGCTCTTCATTCAATAAGTGATTTAGTCCTTTAAAATATTCTGGAGAAAGATTGAAGCCAGCAGACATTGATTTGGACTGAGACCGTAAGCTATGTTTTGCGGTCAACCAACCTGTGGCCGCAGCCACCGGTAATAAAAGCCAGAACAATAACAATTCAATCATTTTTTCGCCGAGCTTGTTTATGTAATTGTTTCAGCCGTTGATTGTCACGTCGTAAGTGCCACACCCACATCAAGTTAAAAATAATGCCTAACCATATTCCAAGAGCCAGGGTGATCAGCAACAATACCGTGAGGTGGATTTGAACACTGCCGGTGTAGTAGTTAAGTTGTACCAGGTGAGCGTTGGGAATAGTTAAGATCACAGTCAATCCAAAGATCGTCAAGAAAGTTACCCAGGCAATTATTCGTAACATGTCGTTTCCTCAATCAATTCTATCACACACGCAGGGCCGCGGGTCAGTTTAGGGGGCCGGGGAAAAGGTAGAAATTTTAAAACAATTGTCGATTTAATTGAAATAATATTCTTGTTCCCTACTCACCAGGTGTTTCAATTAATCTTTATAAGTTTTGCTGGTATCTGCTTCTCTAACCACTATGTTAGTTGAATTTTATAGGTAGCAATGAGTGAAGAGTGGGAACAAGAATTAGATTTGGAAATGATTTTGTTATTGATTATTACCCACATTTACTCCGCTACTCTATCGTTTCTATCGTTTCTACAACCACTGGAATAAGAGGCGGAGGAGTTACAGGAAGAGTTACAGGAAGACTATTGGCGATATTAATAACATTGTTAATAACATTAACTTGAGGAACACTATTAGCACGATCACGTAGTTCTTTGCCTGGTTTAAAATGTGGGACCTGTTTGGCCGGTAAGGACACTGCCTCTCCCGTTTTTGGATTGCGACCATGGCGGGGGGGGCGATAGTGTAGCGAAAAACTGCCAAAACCACGGATTTCTATTCTTTCTCCTTCCGACAAGGATTGAGCCATTTGTTCCAACATGGCTTTTACCGCTAAATCAATATCTTTATGGGCTAATTGAGATTGCTTTTGGGCAATGGTTTCGATGAGTTCAGATTTGGTCATTGTCAATATCCGTGATAAGTAACTTAAGCTTACACACTGTTGCCGACCCAGGAATTCAAAACGTAGCACGGTCCATGAGTTCAAAGCGTAGCTTGGTCCGGCAAGTTAGTAAGGTCTAAGGTGATAGATACTAAAAGAGTTGGTGAAAATAATCAGGTCGAAATTTGACAAGTCGAGATTTGACAACTTTAAAACAGTTGTCAAATCTTTACTTAGTTAACACTAAAATTACTTTACTAAAATTACTTTAATTAGTATCCATCTGTTCTTTGAGCAAGTCACCAAAAGTGGCACCGACCCCAGATTGAGAACGACTATAGTCTTGGATCGCGTTGGAATCCTCTTCGTTTTCGCGAGCTTTAATCGACAGGGTAATCACACGCTTCTTTCGATCCACCCCAATCAATTTAGCTTCGATTTCAGAACCTACCGAAATAGCGTGACGAGCGTCGTCGATCCGTTCTCGACCCAATTCAGATAGTCGTAGATGGCCTTCCACGCCCTCTTCCAGTTTAATGACGGCACCTTTGGCATCTACTTCGGTCACGATTCCCTTGACCATTGCTCCTTTAGGATGTTCCGCCACAAAATTAGAGAAGGGGTCTTTATCTAGTTGTTTAATTCCTAGAGAGATTCTTTCGCGTTCGGCATCTACGGCCAACACTACGGCTTCAATTTCGTCACCTTTCTTATATTTGCGAACGGCTTCTTCTCCCGTTTCATTCCAGGAAATATCCGATAAATGAACTAGACCGTCAATACCGCCATCTAGTTCGACAAAAATACCAAAGTCCGTGATCGATTTAATTCGACCTACCACTTTGTCATTTTTATTATGGGTAGTAGCAAATTCTTGCCAGGGGTTGGTTTGGCAATGCTTAATCCCCAAAGAAATTCGACGACGTTCTTCGTCGATGTCTAATACCATGACTTCGACTCCATCGCCCACTTGAACCACTTTGGAAGGATGAATATTTTTATTGGTCCAGTCCATTTCGGAAACGTGAACTAGGCCTTCCACGCCTTCTTCAATCTCGACAAAACAACCATAGTCAGCGAGATTGGTAACTTTACCAGTTAACTTAGTATTGACTGGGTAACGGCGAGCAATGTCTAACCAGGGGTCTTCTCCCAGTTGTTTTAACCCCAGTGAAACTCGAATCCGCTCGCGGTCAAATTTGAGCACTTTGACTTCGATTTCATCGCCAACTTGAACCACCTCATTAGGGTGTTTGACTCGTTTCCAAGACATGTCGGTGATATGAAGTAGCCCATCGACGCCTCCTAAATCGACAAAAGCGCCATAGTCAGTGAGATTCTTGACCACGCCCTTGATGACCATCCCTTCTTGCATCGTTTCTAGTAATGCTTGCCGCTCTTGGCTATTTTCGCGTTCAACCACGGCTCGGCGAGAGACCACGACATTATTTCGCCGTTTGTCAAGTTTGATAACTTTAAAATCTAGTGGCTTGCCTTCTAAATAAGAAGTGTCGCGCACGGGTCTAACATCAACCAATGATCCCGGCAAGAAAGCTCGAATATCATCGATGCAGACAGTAAATCCACCTTTGACTTTTTCGGTAATGATGCCGGTGATGGCTTGACTGTCATCATGGGCTTTTTCTAATCGTGACCAAGCGGCCGCTCGTTTGGCTTTTTCTCGTGATAACCGCGTTTCGCCAAAACCATCCTCTACCGTGTCTAATGCTACTTCTATGGTGTCACCGACGGCAACTTCCAAGGCCCCTTGTTCATTGTAGAATTGTTCAATCGGAATGACTCCTTCCGATTTGAGTCCTGCGTCAACGATGACCACATCTTGGCGGATTTCGATGATTTTTCCGAGGAAGATATGACCAGGCACAAATTGCTTCGGGGATTGACTTTGTTCAAATAATTCAGCAAAGCTTTCGCTCATTCCAAACCTCTGGCTCTGTTTTAGTTATCAACTTCAGTCGGCTGATAAGTAACAAGAGTCTCTATAAGTGTTGAAGCCGCATACAAAAATGCGGGTTAGTGATTGTCTCTTGCTCTTTACTACGTTGGTCCAAAACGTGTTTTGGACTCCATTTTTTTGTAAATTTTATAGTAAAGAGCAACCCTAGTTGGGAGCCAAAAGGTGTTTTGGACTCCAGTTGTTTAAAATTAATGCTACCACCTTCTCTATTGAGAGCCCCGTGGTATCAATGACTACCATGTCACTGGTAGCGATTAACGGGGCTACTTGACGAGTACGGTCGCGTTGATCACGCTGGGTTATCTCGTTAAGCAGATGTTCTAATGTCACCGCTATCCCTTTTTGTTGCAATTGATGATAGCGGCGCTGGGCCCGTGCTTCGACACTGGCGGTTAAGAAAATTTTAACCGGGGCGGTAGGAAAGACCACCGTGCCTAGGTCTCGTCCTTCGGCAACTAGCCCTGGTGGTTTCCGAAAGGCTCGTTGCCGCTCTAACAGAGCTTGTCGAACTGCTGGTAAAGTTGCCAGTTGTGAAGCCAGTTGGCCGCAAGTTTCAGTCCGTAATTCCGCGGTGACCTCTGAATTGGCAAGTATCACACGGGTGTCACTGAAATCAGGTAACGCTATCAATTGCACTTCCATTTGACTGGCCAAGTTAGCGAGTGCGGTTTCTTGGTTTGCTGCAATGGCACGTTGTGTACTGGCAATGGCCAGTACTCGATATAAGGCACCGCTGTCTAGGGTATGCCAGCCTAAGTGATGGGCTACTCGTAAACTTACGGCACCTTTGCCGACTCCGCTGGGACCATCAATGGTTATAACAGGGATGGTGGTGGTCGTGTTCATGTATTTTGGCATAAAACCAGATTTTCCAGCCGTTTAATCGCTGATGGTCCTAGAAAAATCGGGTATGGTATCAGGTTGACCGCGTACCATATAGCGGTTTTCGCCTTGTCGCCGGGTGACATTTTCGTAAATTCCATCATCACGTTTGACTAGCTTAGTAAATCCTAAATCTCGTAATTCAGCACGACTCTTTTGTATGCTTAAGCCAATTCGGGAAATCCGTTTTCGTACTGGCCCTTGACAGGTTGGGCAATGGGTCAGTGGTTCATCGGTTAAACTTTGTTTAACTTCAAATAGTTTACCGGTTAGTGTGCAACCTTCGGATATATGTTCATATTCGTAAATAGGCATGATATTTCTCCAAAAACAAAATAATGGTTATGGTAATTAAGGTATTTGCCAGTAGTGACAGTTTGTCTCAACCGAAACTTGCGTGATTTCAAATACCACTTTTATTTTGTTAATATCCTGCATTTTCGGTTTGTTCTATTATTGTATCAGGACCATAGAAAGATTTGACAACTTTTTTAAAGTTGTCAAATCTCGATTCTGATTAAAAAGATTTGACAACTTTTTTAAAGTTGTCAAATCTCGATTCTGATTAAAAAGATTTGACAACTTTTTTAAAGTTGTCAAATCTCGATTCTGATTAGAAAGATTTGACAACTTTTTAAAGTTGTCAAATTTCGATTCTGATTCCTACAGTTTTTGCTAATTCTATAAAATTGGGAAATGAAGTGGCCACATTAGCGCAATCTTCAATGATAATGTTATCTTTGGCTCGTAACGCGGCCATGGTAAAACTCATGGCTACACGGTGGTCGCCACCACTATCTATATTTCCGCCTTGAATTTGCCCGCCCTGTATGATCATTCCATCGGGGGTAGTTTGCGCTTGAATACCTACCGCTTGTAAGCCATCGGCCATGACTTGTATTCTATCACTTTCTTTTACTCGTAATTCTTCGGCTCCACTCACTATGGTGGTACCGGTGGCACAGGCGGCGGCTATAAATAGTATAGGAAACTCATCTATGGCTAAGGGTACTAATTCTCTAGGAATTTCAATGCCATGTAAAGGGCTACTGCGTACTAAAATATCGGCGACGGGTTCCCTGCCAATTTCTCGCTGGTTTAGTAGGTCAATATGAGCGCCCATGAGTCGCAGAATTTCAATTACTCCAGTCCGAGTTGGGTTAATCCCCACATGTTCTAATAAAATTTCCGCATTATTTGCGATAACCGCCCCGACTATAAAAAAAGCGGCGGATGATATATCTGCCGGCACGTCAATGGCCATGCCTTGTAATTTACCGCCACCTTGTATGCAAATACAGGGTCCCTCTTTATTCACTGGATAACCAAAGCCCATTAACATACGTTCAGTATGGTCACGGGTGGGGGCTGGCTCAGAGACACAGGTAGTGCCTGTTGCATAAAGTCCTGCTAATAATAAACAAGATTTGACTTGGGCACTGGCCACTGGCATAGAGTAGTTTATGCCTTTTAATCGTGGTTTGCCATAAATTTTTAAAGGTGGAGTATCTTTATTGGCCGTCTCAATCTGTGCGCCCATGGTGGTCAGTGGCTCGGTAACGCGGCGCATGGGGCGACGGGAAAGTGAAACGTCGCCTTGCATTTCTACGAAAAAATTTTGACCGGCCATTAATCCTGCTAACAAGCGCATAGATGTGCCAGAGTTGCCTAAATATAGGGGAGTTGTTGGTGCGATGAGTCCATGTAATCCCACGCCTTGAATGGTAACATTACCGAGGGTGGGGCCGTCGATAGGCACACCCATGGCACGAAAAGCAGACAGGGTGGCCAGGGTATCTTCACCGGTTAAAAATCCATTGATTTCAGTGATGCCTTCTGCGATAGCACCTAGCATAATAGCTCGATGTGAGATGGATTTATCTCCAGGGACGCGAAGAGTGCCGTGGAGAGTTGAGCCAGGGGTGACGATGAATTTCATAGAATTATGGAATTAAGAATTAAGAATTAAATTTATCACGCGCCATTTTAGCACGATTAAATACTTGATAAATATAATCACTGTTGTTTTGTTTAATTGCAGTTGTCAGTTGAGTCAATTCTTGACTAAAACATTCTATCATCTTCACGATTGCTTCACAATTGGCTACACAGATGTCATGCCACATCGTCGGGTCGCTGGAGGCAATTCGCGTAAAATCGCGAAACCCGCCGGCGGCAAAACGAAAGATCTCAGTACGAGTTTCCAATTGTGCCAAAGTGTCCACTAACGTATAAGCCAACACATGTGGTAAATGACTGGTGGCAGCTAAGACTTCATCATGGTGCGTTACCGCCATTTCAATGACTTCGGCTTTGGTATACTGCCACATTTTCACTACTTTAGCGGTCGCTTGAGGGTCAGTTTCGGGTAACGGAGTGAGAATCACCCGGCGGTGCTCAAATAATTCGGCAAAGGAGGCCGCGACACCGCTTTTTTCGGTACCGGCAATCGGGTGTCCTGGAACAAAACGCGGTAAATGATTACCCAGTTGTCTTCGTGCATCTTCCACAACGGTAGCTTTCGCACTCCCGACATCGGTGATGATAGCGTCTGGTGATAAACTATCACGAATGGCACCAAACATTTTGGCCATGGTACCCAAAGGGACCGCAACTATGACCATATCTGCGGCTTTAACCGCTTCTGCGGGGTCAGTGGTGTAGTGGTCGATGACACCGAGACTAATTCCTTCTTGCAAATTGGCTAAGTTGCGACCACAACCGATGACTTCGCCACATTGTCCCGCTTGTTTTAGGGCGCGGGCTAGGGAGCCGCCAATCAGGCCGACTCCAAGTATACTGAGACGTTGAATGAGCATGGTGAATTGATATTTTAGTTAACTCACCTTACGCACCACCACCCCTAGCCCCTCCTTGGTAAGGCGGGGAATAGCCACACTGCTATTAAGTTAAGCCTACCAAAGAAACCTTGAAGGTCTAAAACCAGACCTTCAAGGT
>DZAL01000369.1 GCA_022729575.1 Thiomargarita sp. | reverse complement strand
TAGCATGGGATTTTTTATTTTTTTGGGATTGGCGACGATATTTTTATTGTAATTGACTTACCTTACGCACCCCTCCCTAGCTAAGGTGCTTACTCCCCTCCTTACCAAGGAGGGGTTGGGGGTGGTTGAGTAGTTTTAGATTTGACAACTTGCGAAAAGTTGTCAAATCTGGATACTTTCCTTATTCTACTTCTACCACCACTCCCTTCTCCAATTTCACGTTTTTCCCTAACTTCACTCCAGACAATTTACTGCCTTTTTGCACTCGCAGGTTTTCCAATAACGCGGGAGCTTTCTTATCACCTTTGATAGTCCCTTTCAATTTCCCACCAGTAATCTTGGTATTGGCTAATAAGGTCACATTCATAAAGAAGCCACCCACTTTGCTGGTATTGGTAATCACGCCGCCCAAGGTGCCACCAATGATGGACATGCCTTTAAAGTCAAAGTCTAGCATGGTGCCCTCATTTTTAATATAACCGGTCACCACCCCACCGATCAATTTACCATTGACGGTAATGTGGAAGTTCGACACCCAGCCAATATTAACTAGGGAGTTGGATAAAACCCCATTGGAGACCATGCCCTGAGTTTGAATATCCAACTGAGTCACGGGTCGACCGCCATAGTTGCAAACTTGATTAATCGTACCGGTCGTGTCGCAGGAGGAGGAAGCACCACCGAGTATGAGTGTTGGACTCGGAATTACGGGCGTAGGTGGTGTAGAAACCGTCGCCGGTGAAGTACTGCTGGTGGGTGTCGTTACTACTGCTGGAGGAGTCTCCACCACTACTGGAGTAGGGGTTTCCGCCGGTGTTGACGGTACCACGGCGGGCGTTTCTGCCGTTGGAGAGGTTTCCGCCGGGGTTAACGGTGCCACTGGAGTAGAGGCTTCCGCCGGTGTTGACGGTACCACGGCGGGCGTTTCTGCCGTTGGAGAGGTTTCCGCCGGGGTTAACGGTGCCACTGGAGTAGAGGCTTCCGCCGGTGTTGACGGTACCACGGCGGGCGTTTCTGCCGTTGGAGAGGTAGTCACCGGTGCGGTTGAAGTCGTCTCCGTTGGCACCACAGGCTCTGGTGTCACGACTGCCTCTGGTGTCACCACGGCTGGTGGCGCTTCTACGTTGCCAAATTGCGCTTCACAAGTCATCTCCTTAACTATTTTCACCGCTAACGGATTCCGCTGACCTTCACAATCACCGCCCCAACCGAGGAAACTCATGCCCGTAGCCGGTGTTGCTTGCAAATAAGCGGTGTTGCCATGACTGAGTGATTGGCTACATTTGGTACCACCTGCCCCGCACTCAATGTCTTGAGCTTGGTTAAGCGAATCGCTATTCGTGACTTTCCCTTGACCAGAGATGACTACAGTTAAGTCATAGACCTGTTGGAAGAAGGCGATACATAGACGGCCAAAATTGGTGATTTCACCATCGGCACAATCTTCATGTCCACCCCAACTGGTGAACACGGAATCGCTATCAGCCTGTGGCGTAAGCGTCACGGTGGCACCAGTGTCAATAATATCGCGACATGCCTCTTGGTTGCAAACCACTTCACCTTGGGGATTTGTCGGGCAATCTTGACGAGTGCAATACAGCCCGGTGTCAGTACTGACGTGGCCACTGCCGGTGCCGTCGACTTGGACAAACAACGCCATCTGGTTAGGAAGGGGACGATCTGGTGAGACCGTCGGTTCAGTTTTTGGAATGACTTCAAAAGTGGCGGTACAAGTTAATGCCTGTGCTGGCATGGCAAAGCTATCCGCACACGGTGACGGCGACCATCCCGTCAACTGTGAACCTTCGTCAGCGAGGGCCGTCAAAGTGACTGTGGCCCCGGCAGTGTAATTTCCTCCCCCATTGACTTTTCCTGAACCAGTAGTTTGGGTGGTGAGGAGGTAAGTTAGAGGGGGTTGGTTGACCTCAATCGTCGTGCTGGTTGAGAACTCTTTGAGATTGGGGTTGTACGTAGCCCCCCCAGCAGACTGGTCGTAATACTGCCCATTATAAATAGTAATGTTCGCACTATTGGTGATACTCGTCTTGGTCGTAGTCTCTTTCACCTTGACCCGGTACTTGAGGATGAGTTGGCCGTTGGTACCGCCACTGTAGATGCCGTTATTATTGGTGCCACCGTAGTTATATGGTATATAATTATCGTACCCTGGTGAATCTATTACCGCATCAGTATTGAAGGTGAATGAAAAAAAGGCAGGGGGAACTGCCGCGAACACGGTACTGACGTAACTAACCGTCAGCCCAGTGATGAGCAAAAAAAACAATCGTTGGATAAGGGTATTACAATAAATAAATTGTCCATCTTAAGCCTCCGTCGGCCCCGCAA
>DZAL01000225.1 GCA_022729575.1 Thiomargarita sp. | reverse complement strand
CGCCGCTACGCGCCGCCAGGCGCAATAATTCTTATTGCACTCCAGAGGGTACGTATAATTTTATATGAATTTTACTATATCTCTAACCGCCACTTACCAAGGTCAGGTATTTGTCGCCATGGTCCCCATTAAAGATGCTGAACTCTTTGAAGAAATTGAGGACCATATTGACCGTGCCTATATCGAAGAAGCGCGGCAAGAAGAAGGTTCTATACCTTGGGAACAAGTCCAAAAAGAGTTGGGATTATAATCAATGAGTTATACCATTGATTTCAAACCGCTCGCGTTACGTCAACTGACCGACCTGAATAAGAATATTCGGGAACGGTTAAACTTAAAAATCCAGGCGTTAGCTGAAAATCCACGTCCCCACGGTGTTAAAAAGTTAAGCGGCGATGAACCAACTTATCGCATTAGGGTGGGCGATTATCGTGTTTTGTATGAAACACATGACCAAATTTTACTCATTAAATTATATGTTTTGCGTAAGTCCTGTACTCAAATTATCAAACTGTACAGTATAGTTTGCGTAGAGTGCATGAGCAAAAATGTCATGCACCATTACTAATCAACTCTCTTATCGTTTGAACCCAATCAGTAAATCCATTACATTGGTGCCGGTTGGCCCGGTATAAAGCAAATCACCACTGGCGGCTAAAAAACTACCGGCATCGGCAGTGCTTAAACAGGTGTTGGCGTTAAAGCCGGCGGTCGTCCCTCTGGCTATCGTTTCATGGTCGATGAGAGCACCCGCGGCCATTCCTGGACCATCATTGCCGTCGGTGCCGGCAGCGAGTAAATATACTTTTGATGGTCCCGGTCCCGCTAATCCAGTAGCGGCGGCTAAGGCCAAGGTTTGGCAACGTCCCCCTTGTCCTGGGTGCGGTGGTAAATGTACGGTGGTTTCACTAGACCAAACGTAAATACCTGGTTTAGCGGTATTTAATTGTTGGGCCAGGGTACGACCCACCGTTTCTGCTGCTCCAACTATGATTTCTGGATAATTGTTGACCGTATAGCCGAGTGAGTGGGCAATTTCGGTGACGGCGTGACGAGCGGTGGCGGGACCGGCAATGATATGTTGCTGAAGTTGAGTAATCCCCTCTAGCGTTGCAGGCGGCGGTGCTTTCGCTACCAAATGTTGTATCCAAGTAGGTAAATTGGTTGGAATCGCTGAAAGATTTGATGACTCCTCGGTAGTTAATAAACCGGAGCCGATGACTCGTAAATCATCTCCTGGTACGTCTGAAATCAGTAAACTCAAAACGTGATGACCTTTGAGCCAATTAGTTAAACGTCCGCCTTTAATCAGGGATAGACTTTGGCGAATTTGATTGATTGCATAAATGTCTAAACCGGAGGCCAGTAGCCATTGATTTACTTGTTGCAACTCGCTTAACTGGATTTCTATTGCTAATACTTCGACTAAAGCCGAGGTGCCGCCGGAAAGTAAAAATAGTAAAGGGTAGTGGGGAGGAAGTTGGTTAATAAAACTGATTAAAGCGTTACCAGCGAGTAAACTGGAGGCATCAGGAATCGGGTGGGCGGCTTCTAAACAGGTGAGGGTGTCAGTGGGTGGTAGAGTAGTGGTAGCGAAATGTCCGGTTTTAGTGATGACCAAGGCGGAAGTGATTTGAGGACCTAATAGGTCAAAGGCACCAGCCGCCATTTGGGGGGCGGCTTTACCAATAGCAATCAGTGCTAACGGGGTGTTAGGTTGATGAGTACGTAAGAAGTTGGCTACTTGGGTGCGGCCCTGGACGGCTTGAAGCGCAGTTTGATAGAGGGATAGGAGGAGGGCGCGGGGATTATTATGGTGGTTCATGGTTCATAAATTTCAACGGAAATTAAGGATTAAAAATTAAGAATTTTGGCCGGTTAGCATTCGCCGCGAAAAATATACATGACAATGTTTCGCCAGGAGGGTTGTTGAAAAATCATTATCATCGTGATGACAAACAATACAATGCCAGCAATGAAAAATAGCTGAAAATAAAATCTTAAGTTGCTGGAAATAATAATCTTCAACTTTCGGTTTAATTCTCGTTTTAAAAATCTATCTACCGCTTGAAGTTCAAATTCACTTAGACGATGTTCATGTTCGGTGGCGGTGGTGAGACCTTTTTTCAAGCCAGTGATTAAATCCAGATGCTGAATCAATTTATGTAGATGTTGTTGGCTACTCAAGTAACGTGCGGTGGTCCACGCAGCGATCCAACCGATTCCAAAAATAATAATGATGATAAATAGTATTTTGAAGAAGTTGAGTACCATATTTAGTCATTGAACGGTGGTTCAATTGGTCCAAAATTTTTTTTAGCCACTGCATGTTTAATCATTTTGGTTAGTTTGAATTTTAGCTAGTTATATTATCCACCATTACCTCCACCATGACTTCCACTATTACCTCCATCATGACTTCCTCCATCATGACTATCTTTGTGGCCTCCTATGGAATATCCATTTTTGGGTTTGCCGGTCATGGATGGTGATAATAAACTGGAGGAGCCGATTAGGCCACCAACGAGGCCACCAATAATCATAAAACTGAGTATATTTTCGGCTAAAATTTCATTAACAATTCCTCCGTTATTGAGTAGAACTAAAATTCCCATTAAGGCACCTAGCATCATTCCTAAAAAACCACCTATGAGCATTCCAAAAAAGGTTCTCATCAAAGTCAATATCAGTCTATTTATGATACCCATAATCTCTTCTCCACTATTTACTAGCATTGATAATTTAAACTGGTCTAGTATTTTATTTTATTGATAATTCATCGGTGATAGTGGAAATCGAAACTATCTAAACTTACTCCACACCTAGCGTCCTTTCTATCTTCCGCAGAAGACTTATCCAGTTCTGGTCTCTTTCCAGGTGATTAGTGCAAAAATAGTGCCTGAAGTGGTAAATTGCATTTCAAAGTCGGAGTCCCCAAACACGTTTTGGGCGGCGGTGGTCCAAAACGTGTCGTCCAAAACGTGTTTTGGACTCCATTGCGGCTAAAGCCTCTACTCCAACGTTTCTGCTCTTAATTCCAACGTTTCTGTTCTTAAGATGTTGGCGCGTATCACGTCGACTGTTTCACGCACTCAAAGAGGTGTTGCACACCAGGTTTTACCACTTCAAAACTTATTTTTGGTGGTCGGCATAAGCTGGTAAGGTAAAGTAAAATCGACAGCCTTTACCTTCATGGCTTTCTACGCCTACTTGTCCGCCTAGTCTTTCTACTACTTGTTGTACAATTGATAATCCTAGCCCATGTCCTTCCGCTTTGTCTTTATGTAAACGAGTAAAGGGGGTAAATAATTGAGTTTGGGCTTGTGGTGATAATCCAGGTCCGTTATCAGTTACCCAAAACCGTATGAATTTAGCTTCTGCTGAAGCGTTGACCGTGGTAGAAGAGAAAATAAGATCCGCACCTACTTCGAGTATTGGAGGAGAGCCACCATATTTTAAGGCGTTGCTGACATAGTTGGCCCAAATTTCTTCAATCCAGGGCGCATAACCTAATGCCACTGGCCAACTGGTAGGTAATTTTACCGTGCCATGATATTCTTTTATCATTTGGGCCAAGCGTTGTTGCACTTGCGATACAATGGAGGCCATGTCTAATGGCTGAATTTCTACCTTGGCTTGTTTTGACACGCCGGCTAGTAATAATAACGCATCTATGATACTAACCATTTTTTGCGCCGCTTTTCCGATCCATTGCAAATATTCAATGGATTCTGGTGAAGGTGGAATCTCAGGGAAGCATTCTTCTAACAAGAGTTCGGTAAAACCGATAATACCATTGAGCGGATTTTTCAGGTCATGAGCTACAGTGCGAGCAAACGCATCTAATTCCTGATTGCGCTGTTCCAATTCGGTGGCATGTTGTTGCAGAGATTTTTCGGCTTCAATCCGTTGTTTGATTTCATTTTGTAATTGCGTCTGTAATTTTCGAATACTTAGGTGAGCAGTTATCCGCGCTAATACTTCTTCTTGTTGAAACGGTTTAGTAATGTAATCTACGGCACCTAAATCAAATCCTTTGATTTTATCTATCGTATCAGCCAAAGCCGTCATAAACATGACTGGGATGTCATGAGTTTGTGGTTGGGATTTCAAAATTCGACAGACTTCGAAACCATCCATGCCTGGCATCATGATATCCAATAAAACTAAATCAGGGATGGCGTGTTCCATAGTTTTGATAGCACTTTTTCCATCTTTGGCTACTCTTACTTTAAAGCCTTTAGACAGTAAAAATTCATACAACACTCGAACATTAGCAGGAACGTCGTCGACAATCAATATGGTACTTTTGGTTTCTTCCACAGTCATTAATTAACAAGTTGTTACGGTTATTTTAAGGTATTTTGTGATTTGGTAATCGCACCAAATTTGACAACTTTTTGAAAGTTGTCAAATCTTGATCGTAACTAGATTTGACAACTTTTTGAAAGTTGTCAAATCTTAAGTTGAACCCAGATTTGACAACTTTTCGAAAGTTGTCAAATCTTGATCGAGCAACCAGATTTGACAACTTTTTGAAAGTTGTCAAATCTTGAACCCAGATTTGACAACTTTTCGAAAGTTGTCAAATCTTGATCGCGCAACCAGATTTGACAACTTTTTGAAAGTTGTCAAATCTTGAACCAGATTTGACAACTTTTCGAAAGTTGTCAAATCTTGATCGCGCAACCAGATTTGACAACTTTTTGAAAGTTGTCAAATCTTGAACCAGATTTGACAACTTTTTAAAGTTATTTAGTCAACATCTCCAATCGAATTCGCATTACTTTGCCGGCAATACCCTCGAGTTGTTCAATGGCTGTAATCGCTTGATTAATTTGTTGTTCTAACACTTTATGGGTCAATAAAACAATAGAAACTGAGGAGGCTCCTCCTTGCGGTTCATGTTGGCGAATGGCTTCGATGCTGATGCCATTTTGGCTAAGAATAGTGGTCACTTGTGCTAATACTCCCACTTTGTCTAATGCGGTCAGACGAAGATAATAAGCACTTTCAACTTCGGTTATCGGTAAAATCGGAAAGTCGGATAACGCATCGGCTTGAAAGGCCAGATGAGGAACGCGATTGCCCGGATCGGTGGTGAGAGAACGTACTACATCGACTAAATCGGCGACGATAGCAGAGCCGGTCGGTAATGCTCCCGCCCCCGCCCCATAATATAGAGATTGCCCTAGCATGTCTGATTGTACTAATACTGCATTCATCACGCCTTCGACATTGGCTAATAAATGTGTTTTTGGTACGAAGGTCGGATGTACTCGTAATTCAATGCCGGTTTCAGTGCGTTTGGCAATGCCTAAACATTTAATTCTATAGCCTAATTCCTCCGCATAATGAACATCCTCCGCCGTCAGTTTACTAATTCCTTCGGTGTAGGCTTTATCAAATTGTAAGGGGATGCCGAAGCTGATCGAGGCGAGAATGGTTAGTTTGTGGGCTGCATCGATGCCTTCTACATCAAAAGTTGGGTCTCTTTCGGCATAACCTAATTGTTGTGCTTCGGCCAACACGTCGGTAAATTCTCGCCCCTGGTCACGCATTTCGGTGAGAATAAAATTGCTGGTACCATTAATAATTCCCGCCAACCATTTAATTTTATTGGCGGCTAATCCTTCACGAATGGCTTTGATGATAGGGATGCCACCACCGACGCTGGCTTCAAACGCGACGATAACGCCTTGTTTTTGAGCCGCGGCAAAAATTTCATTGCCATGTTTGGCAATTAAGGCTTTATTAGCGGTAACAATATGTTTGCCGTTGGCAATGGCTTGCAAAGTAAGGTCCCGAGCAATAGTAGTCCCCCCTAGTAACTCTACCACAATTTGCACCTCTGGGTCATTGACCACTTCAGTGAGTTGTGCCAGCACTATGTTATCAGTACGAAAAGGATGAGTTTGATTAATTTCTTTGGCTCCCGCATGAGTCACGGTAATGCCACGGCCAGCGCGACGAGTGATTTCTTCAGCATTTTGTTGTAAGATGTGGACGGTACCGCCACCGACAGTGCCTAATCCCAGGATTCCGACTTTGACCGGTTCTAACATGATTTCTCCTTTATAGTGTTTTTATAATTATCAGTATGTCAACCACCCCCTACCCCTCCTTGAGGAAGGAGGGGAGAAAGAGGTCAAGATTTGACAACTTTAAAAAAGTTGTCAAATCTCCAGTAATCTCTCATGGTGTGTTAGACACTTATTTTATCTTTGCGGAACATGTCTCGTATTCCGCGTAAGGCTTGCCGAGTGCGGTGTGGATTTTCGATGAGTGCGAATCGTACATGTTGGTCTCCTTCGCTACCAAATCCAATGCCAGGAGAGACGGCTACTTTAGCTTCGTTGAGTAGTTTCTTGGAAAATTCTAACGATCCCAGGGCTTGGTAAAATTCTGGAATTGGGGCCCAGACAAACATCGTGGCTTTGGGCTTTTCGACTTTCCAGCCAAAGGCGTTGAGACCTTCGCATAACACGTCACGACGTTCTTGATACATGTCTCTAATTTCTTTCACACAGTCTTGAGAGTCTTCCAAGGCGGTGATCGCAGCGACTTGAACTGGGGTGAAGGTGCCGTAATCCAAGTAAGATTTGATTCGCGCTAAGGCTCCAATGAGGATGGAATTACCACACATAAAACCGATGCGCCAGCCTGGCATGTTATAGCTTTTGGATAAAGTAAATGCTTCGACGGCTATTTCTTTGGCTTCTGGAACTTGCAAAATAGAGGGTGCTACATAGCCGTCAAATACGAGGTCGGCATACGCTAAGTCATGGATGACCCAAATTTCGTTTTCTTTGGCAATTTTTACCACTTTTTCAAAAAAGTCCAGTTCTACACATTGGGTGGTTGGGTTGCCAGGAAAATTGAGTACCAGCATTTTGGGACGAGGCAAAGAGTCGTTGATGGCTTTGACTAATTCGGCAAAAAAGTCCACGCCAGGAATGAGGGGGACATGTCGAATACTCGCTCCTGCAATCACAAAGCCATAAGGATGAATCGGATAAGCAGGATTGGGAACTAAAATGGAATCGCCTGGTCCGGTTACGGCTAATGCTAAATGGGCCAATCCTTCTTTGGAACCAATGGTGACAATGGCTTCGGTCTCAGGATTTAAAGAGACATTGTAATTTCGAGCATACCAATGAGTGATGGCCCGGCGCAGTCGGGGAATTCCTTTCGAGGCTGAATAACGATGCGTATTGTCACGTTGTGCAACTTCGACCAGTTTATCCACAATATGTTTTGGTGTGGGTTGGTCTGGGTTGCCCATGCTAAAATCAATAATATCGTCTCCCCGTGCGCGTGCTTGTGCCTTCAATTCACCAACGATGTTAAATACATACGGAGGAAGGCGTTCAATCCGGGGAAAGTTCTTGTTCACGGTAAAAAGTCCTTTTGATTAGGTTGGTGACATTAGTTATTTACAAACAATATTTGACTATAAGTTTTGGAACCAAGCGTAGCAAATAATTTTGGAAATAGCAAGCAGTGTGGTAAACTAAATGAATTTACACAGTAATTTATGTAATTATTTGATTTTACAGAAATACTTCCCTAAATTCTGGAAGAGTTGGGGTTGCGTAAATCTTACTAAAGTTTACCACTTAGGGACCGCCAATGAATAGGTGGTCCATTTAATCCCTGGTGATTGCCCAACACGTAAGGGCAACCACCATGAATTGCCCCTAGCAAAATGTGCAATCTATAATTATTGGTGGTCCCTTACGCCAATTGGCTAGAATTACCGAACGGGGGGAGCATATAGGATTCCGCCTTTATTCCATAACGCATTTAAACCGCGTTCAATTTTTAGCGGTGATTTTGACCCCACGTTACGTTCAAACACTTCAGCGTAATTGCCAACTTGTTTGATAATATTATAGGCCCAGTCATTAGATAATCCTAAAGCCTTACCTAAATCTCCTTCCAGACCTAACAGTCGTTTAAGGCCAGGGCTGGTACTATTTTTTTTCAGTTCATCTATATTTTGCGATGTTATTCCCAACTCTTCAGCATTAATCATGGCAAACAAAGTCCATTTGACGATGTTAAACCATTCGTTATCGCCTTGACGCACCGAGGGTCCCAGGGGCTCTTTGGAAATGGTTTCCGGTAAAACGATGGCACGGTCAGGGGCGGTTAATTGTAGTCGGAGTGCATAAAGTTGGGAATGATCACTGGTCAGGACATCACAGCGACCCGATTCAAAACCTTTAACGGTTTGGTCATTATTGGCAAAAACTACGGGTGTATAGGTCATTTTATGTTCACGGAAGTAGTCTGCCACGTTGAGTTCAGTGGTCGTACCGGCATTGATACAAATGGTCGCTCCTCCTAAGTCTTTGGCACTGGTCACACCTAAGTCTTTGTTAACCATAAAGCCTTGACCGTCATAATAATTTACACCGGTGAAATTGATTCCCAATGAAGCGTCTCGAATCAAGGTCCAAGTAGTATTACGAGACAACATGTCGATTTCACCGGTTTGCAAAGCGGTCAACCGCTCTTTGGCGGTCAATGGCACAAATTTCACGGTTTGCGCATTTCCCAGTACGGCGGCGGCTACGGCATGACACATATCTACATCTAAACCCATCCATTGACCTTTATCATTGGGGTTGGAAAAACCTGGTAGGCCGTCATTTACGCCGCATTGTACAAAACCTTTCTGTTTTACTGCCTCCAAGGTGCTCCCGGCCTGGACCAACGGCACGATTGTCAAGAGACTACTTAAAATCAAGCATGAGATGATTTTCATTATGTTTTCCTTAAGGTATGGGTAAAATAATATGATTAGTGGTGAAACGGTGTCAAATGATTGGTAAATGATTGGTAATATAGTAATATCTTTACCTAAGTACTGAAGCATAAATTCTGCGGTATTTTCCCTCACCCCCGGCCCCTCTCCCAGAGGGCGAGGGGCGAAAGAAAATACCAGAAAATTTCTGCTTCAGTACTTATTTGTTCTACAATAAATTTGGCCAGTAGGGATAACACCCCTTCGAGGGGTGTTATCCTTCAGAGCTCAAGTACAACAGTGGATGAATATTACTATAGTAGCCGATTTGTTTAATTTCAGCAATATTTGTTTAATTTCAGCAATCATCTTGTAGGGTAGTTTAAACTAAGAAGCTACTTTACGAAAGTTAGTTAATGACTTCAATTCAAATTAAAGTATTTTAATTCAATTAGTTATATGGATAACCGCGCCATTAAAGTGGTAGTAGTGGTGATTTCTATTCCTTCTAACTGCGGTTCTTCAGCTTCTTGTTCAACCCATGACAGTAATTCTTCGGCGACGGCTTCCAACATGGCTTCCATTACTGGAAAGTCGGCGGCATCATCCCATTCTAAACAACCATCAGAAATTAGCCATAATAGTTTTAATTCCGTTTTGGTCAGTTGTTGTGCTTGTTGGTAACAAATCGTTTCGACTACATTCAAATAGGTATAATAGAGTGTGTTATCTTCATGTTGCAACTGATGGGCAAAAGCCTCCCAGACGTTTGGAAATAACAGATTAACCTGGTGAGGTAAGTGGTGAATTGGAAGTGCTTTAAGTTTCTCAATCGTTAGATTGACTAATTCTGCATATTTGTCTTTAATAATGAGTCTGATTTTTTCTTCAAACATTATTGTTCTCCAAAGTTTTTTATTTGTTAAAGCGTGTTGATAAAGGGTTTTACCCTAATAACGGGCGCGAAAAATGCTTGATTTTTATTTAATTCTTAACTATTTCAATCTAAGATTTGACAACTTTCGAAAAGTTGTCAAATCTAAGGCCATCTAAAGATTTGACAACTTTCGAAAAGTTGTCAAATCTAAGACCATTTAAGATTTGACA
>DZAL01000224.1 GCA_022729575.1 Thiomargarita sp. | reverse complement strand
GGAGAGGGGTCGGGGGTGAGGGAAAATACCGCCGAATTCATGCTTCAGAACTTATCCCTTTTCCCAGATGATTGAATACCTATTTTGACGGGCAAATATAGATTGGTAGGTGCCACCCTGGCGCTGGTCCTCACACCAAGAGCCACCCCCAGGGATGAAATCCGGGTGAAAATTTAGGACTGCCAGTCCAGAGCGAGTCGTCACCCGCATTTCAGCATTACCAAAATTTTGACTTGACTGATCACTTATCACTTTTGCTTCAAGACTAACCAATTTCAATCGATTCTCTTTCCACTCGCATATCCATACACCACTTCAAACGTGGCCGGTATTTGTCCCGCGGCAGTCCGATAAGATTCATACTTGGCTATCATGGCTTGAAATTTCTGTTTGCCGGTCAACTGCCGTCGCCGACCTACGGTTAGATTAGTCGCCCCACTGTGTTGGAGTGCTCGTAATAAAGTTGGCACCTCCGCATAAGGTTGTACCACTCTGTCGACATCCATCACTGGTGTTTTGAAACCTAGTTGTAATAACCAATCACCTATCTGGTGCAGATCCCAAAAGTGGTGAACATGAATCGCTGAATCCACAGCGGCCCAACTGTGACGTAATTCTTTAAGGGTATCAGGGCCCAACGTGGTAAATAACAATTTGCCGTCGGGCTTTAAGACTCGCCTCATTTCAGTCAATACTTGGCTCTGGTCATTGCACCAGCATAACAGCAGATTGGAACAAAGTAAATCTATACTGTTGTCGGCCAAGGGTAATTGCATGGCATCTTGGTACGCTCTTAGATTTGACAACTTTCGAAAAGTTGTCAAATCTTGGTACGGTCTTAGATTTGACAACTTTCGACCAGTTGTCAAATCTTGGTACGCTCTTAGATTTGACAACTTTCGAAAAGTTGTCAAATCTTGATACATGGCATAAATTTGAGCGGTTGGGTAGTGGGCACTTAAGCCCCGTGCGATTCTGCCAGTGCCGATGCCAAGGTCTAAAATCTGTGATGGGGAGAAATTCAAAAATTCTAAACGTTCTAACAGCGAATTTCCTACCCAGTGGGCCAGTGGGTCGCTGGTGTCATTTTGCGCCGCCACTCGGTTAAAGGTTTGGCGGAAGTGTGTTTGGTCTAGCAGATAGTTAGGGTCAAGCGGGGGGAAGTGCATGGCGTGGCCTGTTTAGATTTGACAACTTTCGACAAGTTGTCAAATCTTGGTACGGTCTTAGATTTGACAACTTTCTAAAAGTTGTCAAATCTTGGTATGGTCTTAGATTTGACAACTTTCGACAAGTTGTCAAATCTTGGTTTCGACAAGTTGTCAAATCTTGGTATGGTCTTAGATTTGACAACTTTCGACAAGTTGTCAAATCTTGGTTTCGACAAGTTGTCAAATCTTGGTATGGTCTTAGATTTGACAACTTTCGACAAGTTGTCAAATCTTGGTTTCGACAAGTTGTCAAATCTTGGTATGGTCTTAGATTTGACAACTTTCGACAAGTTGTCAAATCTTGGTTTCGACAAGTTGTCAAATCTTGGTATGGTCTTAGATTTGACAACTTTCGAAAAGTTGTCAAATCTTGGTATGGTCTTAGATTTGACAACTTTCGAAAAGTTGTCAAATCTTGGTTTCGACAAGTTGTCAAATCTTGGTATGGTCTTAGATTTGACAACTTTCGAAAAGTTGTCAAATCAAAGTTGTCAAATTTTGGTCTGGTTTATACTTACGATAAACTTTTCACATTCTGCAACAATTCCGCGCCCATTTTTTGACCATCTCCGTATAACATTCGAGTGTTATCCATGTAGAAGAGGTGATTTTCAATGCCGGCAAAGCCGGTGCCACGACCGCGTTTAATCACAATGACATTCTTGGCCTTATCGGCGTTGAGAATCGGCATACCATAAATTGGACTGTTGGGGTCACTACGCGCAATTGGATTCACCACGTCGTTAGCGCCAATCACTAATGCCACGTCAGTTTGTTCAAACTCGGCGTTAATTTCATCTAGGTCAAAAATCAGGTCATAAGGTACTCCGGCTTCGGCGAGGAGGACATTCATGTGACCGGGCATTCGACCGGCGACGGGATGAATGGCAAATTTAACGACGACATCTCGTTCTTTTAAAGCTTTGGTCAATTCCCAAATCTTATGTTGCGCTTGCGCCACGGCCATGCCATAGCCTGGTATAATCACCACCTGTTTAGCATACATCATCATCACTGCGGCATCTTGGGCATCAATCGGTTTTAAACTACCCTTGACTTCTTCCGTCGACACTTCTCCCGCGGTGGCGCCGAAGCCGCTGAAGAGGACGTTACCAATCGAACGATTCATGGCTTTGGCCATCAATTGAGTGAGTAGTGTACCAGAAGCTCCAACGACCGTGCCGGCAATAATCATGGCATTGTTATGGAGCACGAAGCCTTCAAAACCAACGGCTAAACCAGTGAGCGCATTATACAGTGAAATGACCACTGGCATATCCGCGCCCCCAATCGGTAGAGTCATCATAATGCCAAAGGCGAGGGCCAGCACGAAGAATAAAATCATCACCGTCGGCATTACCTGTGGTCCCTGAATAATGATGACTAGCCCTAATAACAAGATGGTAACTAGCACGATTAAATTAATGAGTTGTTGATTTTTGAAAATCAGTGATTTCTTCATCAATTCTTGTAATTTGGCAAAGGCAATCAGGGAGCCTGAAAAGGAGATACTACCAATGATGGCGCCTAGCACGGCTAACGTTTGTACAGTGGTACTATGGGTGACACCTCGGGCTAATTCTACAGCAGCTATGGCCGCGGCGGCCCCGCCTCCCATGCCGTTATACAAGGCAATCATTTGTGGCATGGCAACTACGGGCACTTTTTTCGCAAACCAAAAGGCCGGGACTGCGCCGACGAGGATGGCTATCAGTATCAATTGATAGTTGCTCATGCCAGGGTAGCCAAAAGTGACTAGGGTGGCGACGACCATGCCTATGCCCGCCCAGACTATCCCCACTCGTGCCGTGACGGGTGAGCTCATCCGTTTTAGACCGATAATAAATAATACTGCCGCAATGAAGTAAGAGGTTTCAATAATCAGATTTTGCCACATCGGTGCTATCCATTGATTCAGGGCATGAGTAGGTACGGTTTGAGTGCTTTGGGTATTTTCAGTCGTGACCTTGGGAATCTCCGCCGCATTGATTTGAAAATTAGGCGCGGTGCCTGTGGTTTCCTGAATATACTGGCCGGTCAAGTCTTTCAATACTTTAAGGTCTTGTTGCGTTTGTAACAAACTATGTTCAGTGTTCACGACGGCTCCTTCCAGTTGCTCTTTAGTGGTACTCACTTCGCACCTCCTTTGCTACTTTTGAACATTTCTAACATTCTCTCGGTGACAAAGTAGCCACCGACGGCGTTACCGACGGCTAAAACGACTCCAATAAAGCCAATGGTTTTTTCTAAAGTATCATCCGCTTGGCCCAAGGCGACCATGGCCCCAACTAAGACAATGCCATGAATGAAGTTGGAACCGGACATTAAGGGGGTGTGTAAGATGACTGGCACTCTGGAAATGACTTCATATCCGGTAAACGCCGCCAACATAAAAATATACAATGAGGTGAATCCTTCTATCATAATGACTTTGCTCCTTCTACCAGGGTACGGGTGGGGGCGTGTTTAATCTCCCCTTGGTGGGTTAAAGTGCAACCGGCAATCACTTCGTCTTGCCAACAGTTAGGGTCAATTTGACCCTCTTTAATCATCAAAGACAACAGGTTAAATAAATTTTTGGAATACATCTCGCTGGCATGAAGAGGAGTTTGACTGGGGACATTCAAGGGGCCATGAATGATCACCCCTTGATGTTCGACGGTCTGGCCAGGTTGAGTTAATTCACAATTGCCGCCACCTTCGGAAGCGATGTCGATAATGACCGAGCCTGGGGCCATTCCTTCCACCATAGTTTTGGTAATAATTTTGGGTGAAGGACGACCTGGTACGGCGGCGGTGGTGATGACGACATTGGAAACGGCTACATGCTTGGCTAAAATCGCTTGTTGCTGTTGCTTCTCTTCGGCCGTTAATTCACGAGCATATCCGCCTTCGCCTACCGCTTTAAAGTCCATTTCGACAAACTTGGCCCCGAGCGATTGTATTTGTTCCTTAGTTTCAGGACGCACATCATATCCTTCGACCATGGCACCTAAGCGTCGAGCGGTGGCAATGGCTTGTAAACCTGCCACCCCGGCTCCGATGATGAGGACTTTAGCGGGCCGAATGGTGCCAGCGGCGGTAGTCAACATGGGAAAAAACACACTGGCTAAATCGGCGGCCATAATCACTGCTTTATAGCCAGCAACTGCCGCTTGGGAGGACAGTGCATCCATCGATTGAGCGCGAGAAATTCGCGGTACCAGTTCCATGGCTAAAGCGGTGATGTTGTTGTCGCGTAACTTGGCTACGCGCTCTGGATACCGATGCGGGGTCATAAATCCGATGACCAGCGTCCCGGCTTTCATCATTTCAATTTCAGCTTCAGTCGGCGGTTGTACTTTTAATACCACTTCCGCTTGCTGATAAAGTTTAGCAATATCATCAAAAAATTGAGTTGAGGGATAAGCCGCGTCTAGGAAATGGGCACTTTTTCCCATACCAGTTTCCAGCGCCAGGGTCACGCCTAATTTGGCTAAACGTCCCGCTATTTCTGGGACTAAAGCTACGCGCCGCTCTCCTGGCGTTTGTTCTTTTGGAACTGCCACAACAATTGGCATAGTTATTTCCTTTTAAATAAAGTATTATTACGTGTAATGGTTATTCTAATCGAGGGTTAATTATAAAATATTTTATTGATGAATAAAACAATAAAATAATAAATATATTTTTAATATAATATTTTTAATAAAAAATTTGACAACTTTCAAAAATTTGTCAAATCTTGTCTATTCTAATAAAATCGGTTATATTAAAAATAAAATTTAGTTACCATTTACTCTATCGCAGGCAACCACCATGAATCGGTCAAGTATTATCGTAAAAGTTTCACTATTGGCAATCTGTTTCATAGAAAGCCTGTCGGGTACAGTGGTGTACGGCAAAGAAATCTACAGCTATATTGATTCCGAAGGAATCTTGAATTTTACCGACCGACCTGCGCCTAACAGTTCACGTCGTCAAGTGACAGCCGCCCAAGAGTCACGCTCAACGGTTAGAATTTACAAGTTTATCGATACGAATGGGGTCGTCCATTTAACTGATCAGCCTGATGGACCTGGTTATCATCTCATTTTTCAAGGCAACGATGCCTTTTTGTCTTTTTCGGGCCAACCTTATGGTTCGGCTAAAATTCATAATAAGTATAAAGATTATTACAATTTAGTGGAAGATGTCGCTAATAATACTCAATTAGAGCCGGAATTTTTACATGCGGTGATTCAAACCGAATCCGCTTATAATCCCAATGCGGTCTCTCCCAAGGGTGCGGTTGGTCTTATGCAGTTAATGCCGGCGACGGCGCGACGTTATGGGGTCAGTGATCGCTCCGATGTCTTTTCCAATTTGTATGGAGGGGCGCGATATTTACGCTATTTGTTAAATTTGTTTGGCGGCAATAAAGAGTTAGCGTTGGCAGGCTATAATGCCGGTGAAAATGCGGTGATACGTTATGGCAATCAAATTCCGCCTTATCGGGAAACTAAAAGTTATGTCAAGCGTGCCATGGCTATCTATCAGACGCATTTGAGCGCAAAATAATTTTCAAGGTCATGACCCAATCCCCTATTTTACTCGCCTTGCCTTATCAAACTCTGCTGTTTACCTGTGCTCAAATTTTGATAGGTACGGAAGGATCAACTGACCCTGTCAGAGCAGTATTAGCGCAGATACGACAAACCACGGCTACCAGTCAAGTCAGTCTTAGTTTTTTAGATTCGACCACTTTAGATTTGACAACTTTCGAAAAGTTGTCAAATCTTGGTTTCTTAGATTTGACAACTTTCGAAAAGTTGTCAAATCTTGGTGAAGTCATTACTGGTCCAATCGTCAACCTACCTCACCAGGAACAAGAATTTTGGTGCTCACAATCAGTCAATTCACTTTTAGTTTTACCCCTACAGGTTAACCGGCAATGCTATGGTTATCTGTGGTTAACGGAAACCGAGCAACCACGAATTTGGTCGGCGGCCGAAATTGACGGATTACAAATGATAGCTAGACTGTTAGCTACTTATTTGTCTCGACCACAGTTGGCGCCGGTGGTGGCCGCCATGCGAGAAGGGATTATCTTGCAATATGCAACTGGTCAAGTGGGATTCGCTAATGCCAGTGCCATTCAATTACTTGGATTATCCTTACCCTTCACTACGATTCAAGCACATTGGTCTGCGATCCATGAAGATGGCTCGGTATTTCCGACGGTAAAAAATCCGGCCCAACTCACTTTAGCGACTGGTCAGCCAGAACTCAATATCATTGCGGGCTTTCGTAAACCAGAGGGCGGTTTGGTCTGGTTATCGATTAACTCACAACCTTTGTGGCACGAAGCAGAGCCATTACCTTATGCGGTGGTCTGCACGTTGACCGATATTACTGAACGTAAATATTTAGAGGAAATTCTGCAACAGAGTGAAAAACGTTACCGTGCTATTTTCAATAATGCGACGGTAGCAATTACTTTAGTAGACAAAGAAGGACGTTATATTCAGTTTAATACCACTTGGTTAGAAATGCTGGGTTATAATGCTTTAGAAATGCGTCAGCAAAAAAATACGGAGTTATGTCATCCTGATGATGTACCGGCGATTGAAATTTTGATGCAAGATTTTAAAATGGGTAATCTTGACCATTATCGCGTTGAACAACGTTTATTGCATAAAAATGGCAGTTTATTGTGGGGAGATTTGTCGGCTTCCGCTATTCGCAATCGTCAGGGTCAGTTGGAAGCGATGATTGGAATTGTAGTAGACATTACGCGACGTAAACACATTGAAGCCGAGCGAGATCGCCTGTTTAATTTATCGGTAGATATGCAAATGGTGGCGAGTTTTGATGGCTTCTTTAAACAATTAAATGTGGCCTGGGAACGTACTTTGGGGCGGCCGCAAGAACAAATGTTAGCCCAGCCATTTTTATCTTTTGTTCATCCTGACGATATTTTGAACACTCACGTCGGTTTTTTTGAAGAATTATTACGTGGTAAATCGGTCTTGGGGTTTGAAAATCGTTATCGTTGTCAAAATAGTAGTTATCGCTGGTTTTCTTGGAATGCTTATCCCTTAGTCGAACAAAAAAGTTTTTATGCCATTGTCCGCGATATTACGGAGCGCAAACAGGCGGAAGAAACTTTAAAACTCAACGAGCGCCGCTATCGGGCGATTGTGCAAGACCAAACCGAGTTGATTTGTCGTTATTTACCTAATGGTACCCTGACTTTTGTCAATCAAGCCTATTCTCGTTATTTTGGCAAACCGGAAGCCGAATTGTTAGGTCAATCCTTTTACCAGATGATTTTTAAAGAGGATTGGGAATTTCAGCGCTCTTTGAGGGGCAGTGACAATGCACCGTTTCCAGTGGTAGAAATAGAACATCAAGTCACTTTACTCAATGGCGACATTCGTTGGCAACATTGGATCGAACGTGCCATGTTTGACGAGCAGGAGCAATTAGTAGAATATCAAGCGGTGGGCCGAGATATTACTGAGCGTAAACATGCCGAAGGTGAATTACTACGGGCCAAAGAAGCGGCGGAAACGGCCACTCGGACCAAAAGTGAATTTTTGGCTAATATGAGTCATGAAATTCGTACCCCCATGAATGGCATTATCGGCATGACGGAGCTATTACTAAACACTCGTTTAACTCGTAAACAACATGAATATGCCGAAGTTATATGGCAATCAGCCGATGCGTTACAAACTTTGATTAATGATATTTTAGATTTTTCCAAAATCGAAGCCGGTAAATTGCTGTTGGCACCCACCGCGTTTAATTTAGAGAATGTCATCTTAGAGGTAGCGAGGCTACTGTCCATTACTGCCGAATCCAAAGGATATGAATTGAAAGTTCGTTATCTGCCGTCGACTCCGCGCTATGTGATAGGTGATGCGGGTAGAATTCGGCAAATTTTAATCAATTTGGTGGGCAATGCGATTAAGTTTACTCAACAGGGTTATGTGTTAATGGAAGTGACTGGTTTGGACTCTAGTGAGGACCTGACTCAGGTTCAATTTAAAATTGAGGACACTGGGATTGGCATTCCCGCTGACCAATTGGAAACCATTTTTGATAAATTTACTCAAGCGGATTCGTCGATTACTCGCCAATTTGGCGGCACCGGCTTAGGATTGGCCATTAGTTCTCAATTGGTTAAATTAATGGGTGGGCAAATGGTGGTGCAAAGTCAATTGGGTGCGGGTTCCGTGTTTACGATCATACTCCCTCTACCATTAGCCACCGAAACCCAGGTCTTAACTGCCTCCACGGTGCCGCTGACTTCGATTTCTCGGTGGTGGCATTCTCTCTCGCCACAGCCTAGCATCACCGAGTTAACCAAGATCGCTTGGCCCAAACAATTTAAAGTACCGGTGCTCTTGGTAGAAGATAATGAAGTGAGTCAGCTAGTAGCGTTGAATATGTTAAGACAATTTGGTTGTCAAATTACTCAGGCGAAACATGGTAAGGAGGCGTTAGAAATTTTAGCCCGGCAATCCTTTGCGGTAGTGTTTATGGATGTGCAAATGCCAGAAATGGATGGGTTTGAAGCAACTCGTTTAATTCGTCAGCGGGAGGGTACACAACAACACACACTCATTATTGCGATGACGGCCAACGCGATGCGTGATGATGCCGAATACTGTTTAACCGCCGGCATGGATGATTATATCGCTAAACCAATTAGCCTAGAACGAATTGGGAACATTTTAGAGAAATACCTCCAGTCAACCAGTTTTTCTCCTCTTTCCTCCTCTCTTATTGACTCCTCCGTTCAAGCCATGACCAAACGAATTTTATTAGTAGAAGACAATCCGGTTAACCGTTTAGTCGCTATCAACATGCTCAACAAATTGAGTTGTTTAGTGGATGTCGCGGAAAATGGCCAAGAAGCAGTGACACTTGGTAGTCAGACTCGTTATGATTTAATTTTGATGGATATTCAAATGCCGGTAATGGATGGTTTGGAAGCGACTGGCTTAATTTTACAACCAGGCAGTTTAAATAAAATCACCCCGATTGTAGCAGTGACCGCCAATGTTCAACCGCCAGATGTGACCCGCTATTTGGCGGCTGGGATGAAAGAATGTTTAGCTAAACCTTTAACGGTGGAACGATTACGCAAGGTGGTGGAAAAGTATGCTAACCTTTCGGTGGGCACTACTACCGTGGTTAATAATAAAATGACCAGTGTCGTAGTGCCGGCCCCAGTTCAGTTGAAGCCGCCCCGGACTTTATTTACAGCAAGCGCGGTGCCAGTGTCGCCCACCGAATTGCTGAGGTTTGATAAGGACCAAGCGCGTCGTATTTCATTAGGTAATTTGAAAATTTTGCAAAAAGTGATTGATAAGTTTGCCCAAGACACGCCATTGCAACTACAAAAATTACAAGAGGCTTGGCACCATGAGGAGTATCACCAGATTGAACGGTTAGCACATTCGATTAAAGGCAGTGCGCGAAGTATTGGTGCTTTACGATTAGGGGAATTGGCTTTTCAAATGGAAACTATTGTTAAGCAAGAGAATTTAACCCAGATTGAAATGTTAACCAAGCAATTGCAAGAAGAGTTTCAGCAACTACAAGAATTATGGCAAACGGTGGTTTGGGAAAAGTTGCTGTAACACGGGTAGTCCCTCCAAACCAATGGAGGTGTTAACCTTCAAGGAGTTATCAAAG